>JANXYS010000478.1 GCA_025355935.1 Chitinophagales bacterium
AGTTAAGCGATGAGTTACTGGACAGTTCGCGAAGCCTCGTAACGCAACAGGGAGCTAACCGGGTTTGGGCGGCTCAGGCGGTCATCGCGGAAATATTACAAACAAATTAAAGCCGTTAAAATTCAAAATGGATCCTTTATACGTAATAAAAATTGGCGGAAATATCATTGATGATGACCTGAAATTATCTTCCTTCCTGCAGGCTTTTACGCACATAAAAGGCCCACGGATACTTGTTCACGGCGGAGGAAAGATGGCCACCAGGCTGGCAGAAAGTATGGGAATAAAACAGCAGATGATTGAGGGCCGCAGGGTAACGGATGCGGGCACCTTAAAAATTGTGACCATGGTATACGCTGGCTATATTAATAAAAACATTGTTGCGCAACTTCAATCTTACGGCTGTAATGCGATAGGTTTATCAGGCGCTGATGGAAACCTTATAAAAAGCCGGAAGCGGGGCTCTAACGTTCCTGCGGGGATAAAGCCTTCGGATTATGGTTTTGTAGGAGACGTTGAAACTGTAAATGACGGATTATTGAAGAGTTTATTGAGTAGTGATCATTGCATTGTAGTGGCGCCCATTAGTCATGATGGCAATGGATTGCTTTTAAATACAAACGCTGATACGATTGCAATGGAAATTGCAGTAGCGATGATCAGGCATTTTGACGTTTCACTGATCTATTGCTTCGAAAAAGAGGGCGTTCTGATGGACGCCTCGGATGAAGGAAGTATTATTCCCCAAATTGATACAGCTTATTTTGAAGAATTAAAAATGAAGGGAGTAGTTACAGACGGGATGCTACCGAAAATGCAAAATGCATTTTCGGCTATCAATGCCGGAGTAAGCCATGTTTCGATAGGCCATGCTGATAATATTAAATTAATTATCGACAATAAGTCGGGTACAAATATTCTGGCATGAACACACAGGATTACCATTCCCGCACGAGTTCAGCAGTTAGTCTTTTAACCAAATTGATTGCAATACCATCCTTAAGCCGGCAAGAGAATATAACTGCCGATTGCATTGAGGCTTTCTTTGCAGAACATGGTATCCCCACTCAACGCAGAGGCAATAACATTTTCGCTGTTAATAAATTCTTTGACGGTAAGAAACCAAGTATCCTCTTGAACTCACACCACGATACGGTTCCGCCAAATGAGTTATATACCCGTGATCCATTTAACCCGCTTATCGACAATGGAAAAATTTATGGTCTTGGGAGTACTGACGCGGGCGCATCTCTGGCGTGTCTTGTAAGTGCTTTTATACATTTCTATGAGAATTCCTCTTCTCTTTATAACCTTGTTATCGCCGCCAGCGCAGAGGAAGAAATTAGTGGGAAAAACGGCATTGAAATGCTTTTCACTGACCCATTATTTAGGGGCTTGTTCTCAATGCCCGGGAGTTTTGCCTTGGTTGGCGAACCTACACAACTTCAGCTTGCTATTGCCGAAAAAGGTCTGCTGGTGCTTGATTGTGCCGCGTTGGGAAGTGCCGGCCATGCAGCGCGCAATGAAGGGGAAAATGCGATTTATAAAGCAATGGAAGCTATTACCTGGATAAAAAACTATCAATTTCCAAAAATTTCGTTGTTGTTAGGTGCGGTACAAATGTCCGTAACGTCGATTTCGACTGAGAACAGATCTCATAACGTTACGCCTGCAAGCTGCCATTTTGTAATCGATGTTAGGCTTAATGAGCTATACAGCCATGAAGAGGTAATAGAAATAATAGCGAAAAACACTGTACTTAAAATTAGTGCCAGAAGTACGAGATTGAAGGCATCTGCTATCAGTCCTGATCACCCGGTGGTACTTGCCGGTCTGAAGTTGGGAGCATCAACATTTGGTTCGCCGACTATGTCTGACCAGTCCCTTATTCCGCTGTCTTCTGTAAAATGCGGCCCCGGGTATAGCGGGCAGAGTCACCAGGCCGATGAATTCATCTTATTGGAGGATATGAATAATGGTGTGAGTTTTTATATTAGCCTTCTTGAAGATTTGCTTTGAAGCTACAAAAGGTCGATTCAACGGTCCGTTTAAATATATACTAAGAAATTATGAAACTCTGGCAGAAGAAATTAGACACCAATAAGGCCGTCGAAATATTTACGGTTGGTAACGATCGTCAGTTCGATCTCATGCTTGCACCTTTCGATATCCTCGGTAATATTGCCCATGCAAAAATGCTTGCTTCTGTTGGGCTCCTTACTACAGACGAAGCAGGGCAGCTGACCGCGGCTTTACAGCAGATTTACCAATCTACCCAGGATGGCAGTTTTTCCATTGATGAAAAGACGGAGGATGTTCATTCTCAAATTGAAATTCTGCTTACACAAAAACTGGGAGACGTTGGAAAAAAAATCCATTCTGCCCGCAGTCGTAACGACCAGGTTTTAGTTGATGTCAAACTTTATTTAAGGCAGGAGATACAGGATTTGGTCGAAGATATATACCAGTTCTTTAAATTGCTACAATCCAAGAGCGAGCAGTTTAAAGACCATTTGCTTCCTGGTTACACCCACCTGCAACTCGCCATGCCTTCGTCGTTTGGGTTATGGTTTGGTGCCTATGCCGAAAGTTTAGTGGATGACATAGAAACACTTCGCTCAGCTTATAATGTAGTAAATAAAAACCCCCTGGGAAGTGCAGCTGGTTACGGGTCATCCTTTCCCATCGATCGGACCCTTACTACCCGTTTGCTCGGGTTTGGCAGCCTCAATTACAATGTAGTATATGCGCAAATGGGGCGGGGGAAAGCAGAAAGAATTACGGCGCAGGCAATGGCGAATGTTGCGGATACCCTCGCCAAGATGAGCATGGACATATGCCTTTATCTCAACCAGAATTTTAATTTTGTATCTTTTCCGCCGGAATTAACAACGGGTAGCAGCATCATGCCACATAAAAAAAATCCCGATGTTTTTGAACTGATCAGATCATACTGTAACCGGATAAAAGCCCTGCCAAATGAGATCACCCTTATGACAACCAATTTACCTAGTGGTTACCACCGTGATCTGCAACTTTTAAAAGAACATCTTTTTCCGGCATTTACTACTATTCGTAATTGCCTGCAAATGGCAACACTTATGTTTGAAAATATTAATGTTCAGCAGGATATCCTGGAGGACAAAAAGTATCGTTACCTATTTAGCGTGGAAGAAGTAAACAAACTCGTATTACAGGGAGTGCCTTTCCGTGACGCTTACCGTAGGGTCGGTGAAGAAATTGAGAATAATAGCTTCACGCACACTACCCATATCTCTCATTCGCATGAAGGTTCTATCAATAATCTTCAAACTTCTTCCATACTTGCAATGATGGACCAGGTTATGAGTGGTTTTAATTTTGGTACTGCGAAAATAGCGTTAGATCAATTATTAGTCTAAATTGCCCGCACAAAGGACATTCTATTATTTAAAAACGGAATATGGCGGAACAAAGAAAGCGGATTGCCATCATGGGCTCTACGGGTTCCATCGGTACTCAGGCGCTGGATGTAATTCGATCTCAGGCGGAACTTTTTGAAGTTGAAATACTAACTGCCCAAACGAACGATGAACTCCTGGTAAAACAGGCCCTGGAATTTATGCCTAATGCCATAGTGATTGGTGATGAGAAAAAGTATGAAGTAGTTAAATTGGCCCTGGCTTCTACTAACATTAAAGTTTTTACCGGGGAACATGCACTTGAAGAGGTGGCAGATTTTGATACCTATGACATAATGCTTGCCGCTATCGTAGGGTTTGCAGGCTTAAAGCCAACACTGAAAGCTATCAGTAAAGGCAAAATGATTGCGCTGGCAAATAAAGAAACGCTTGTTGTTGCCGGCGACATTGTGATGCAGCTCGCCCTTGAAAATAGAGCTCCCATTATTCCTGTTGATAGCGAGCATTCCGCAATCTTTCAATGCCTGGTAGGGGAATCAAGAAACGCGATAGAAAAAATTATACTCACTGCTAGTGGCGGCCCCTTTCTTGGTAAAAAACCTAACTTCCTTGTTAATGTTAAAAGAGATCACGCGTTACAGCATCCGAACTGGAGCATGGGCGCAAAAATTACAATTGACTCAGCAACCTTAATGAACAAAGGGCTGGAAATGATTGAAGCCAAGTGGCTCTTCAATCTTCAGCCTCACCAGATAGAAGTAGTAGTTCATCCGCAAAGTATTGTTCATAGCCTCGTGCAATTTGAGGATGGAAGCCTGAAAGCCCAAATCGGTTTACCCGACATGAAATTACCAATACAGTACGCATTAGGATTTCCTAACAGGATAAAAAACGACTTCCCAAGGTTTAATTTTCGCAAATATCCAGCGTTGAATTTTGAAGAGCCCGATTATAAGACCTTTAGAAATCTGGGTTTATCAATTGAAGCACTTAAAGCAGGTGGAAATATGGCATGTACTTTAAATGCGGCTAATGAAATTGCAGTATGGGCATTTTTAAAAAACAGAATTGGGTTTCTCGACATCACCGCCGTTGTTGAAAAAACCATGGAAACCATCAGCTTTATCAAAAAACCCACGCTGGAGGAATATTTTGAAACAGACGGCGAGGCACGTAACTTCGCCGCGTCAATGATGAAATTATAATTTTCATTTGTTGTCAGCTGGTATCCTGCTCGCGAATGCACGCTGCTATCGGCTACCCTCGTAAAAAACATCTTACAAAGTTCATCTAAACACAAGTATAAAAATGCCGTTTGATATAATATTAGCGATTAACTGGCCAAGCGTTGGTTTAAAAGCTGCCCAACTACTTTTATCGCTCTCCATCCTTGTAGTGCTCCATGAATTCGGACATTATATTACGGCTAAATGGTTTAAATGCCGTGTTGAAAAATTCTACCTTTTTTTTGATCCCTGGTTTTCTATTTTTAAGAAAAAGATCGGGGAAACAGAGTACGGAGTAGGGTGGCTACCGTTGGGTGGCTATGTAAAGATTGCGGGGATGGTAGATGAAAGTATGGACAAGGAGCAAATGAAGATGCCTCCACAGCCATGGGAATTCAGAAGCAAGCCAGCCTGGCAACGCCTGATAATTATGCTGGGAGGGGTTACAGTAAATGTTTTACTTGCTTTTGTTATTTATGCCGGCATATTGATGGTGTGGGGAGAAAAAAAGATCCCTGCCGATTCATTGAAGTATGGTATATCTTTCAATGACCCTATCTTT
The DNA here is from genome assembly GCA_025355935.1 of Chitinophagales bacterium. Classification (GTDB taxonomy): domain Bacteria; phylum Bacteroidota; class Bacteroidia; order Chitinophagales; family Chitinophagaceae; genus Ferruginibacter. The sequence goes on from JANXYS010000478.1 coordinate 5,190, forward strand.
AAAGACCTCGGTTTTAAAAATGGGGACAAGGTTGTTGCCGTTGATGGTAAACCGGTAAATGATTTCACTGACGTTCTGAAGCAATTGCTTTTGGTAGATAAAGATGTAACCATCATTCGCGACGAAAAGAGGCTAACAATTCCAATGCCGGTGGACCTGATTGGAAAACTAGTAGAGAAAAAAAAATCGGCTGACGGCCCTTTAATTAGTCCACGCATTCCCGTTAGTGTATTTAATGTGGCTGATACCTCTGTTGCTTACAAAGCCGGTCTTCGCACGGGCGACCAAATATTGCAGGTTGATAGTTCGGCTACAAAATTCTCCGATGAATTTTCGGAGGTCATGAAAACGAAACCTGTCAATTCAGAAATTCATTTAACAGTGAAAAGAGGGGATTCTATTGTTGCTTTCAACACCAAGACTAATAAATCCGGCCAGATCGGTTTCAGCCGCCCATCGCAATTTGAACAATACGATAGCATGGGGATCTTTAAATATACCGTAACTAAATACAGCTTTTTTGAAGCCATACCCGGCGGAATAAGAAGAGCAGGAACTGAATTAAAGTTTTATATTGATCAGTTTAGGAAAATATTGTCACCAAGCACCGGTGCTTACAAAGGTGTTGGAGGGTTTAAAGCCATGGGCTCAGTTTTTTCGGGTGATGGCTGGGATTGGGAGCACTTTTGGACCATTACAGCATTTTTCTCTATCGTTCTTGCTTTCATGAATTTGCTGCCGATTCCGGCACTTGATGGCGGGCATGTATTGTTTACATTAATAGAAATGATTACTGGCAGGAAACCAAGCGAAAAATTCCTGGAATATGCCCAGATTGGTGGTATGGTGATCCTGCTTGCACTTATGTTATACGCAAATGGAAATGACTGGTTTGGTTGGGGACGGACGAAATAAACAGGCAATGTTAATAGAAAGCGAATGATTTATTAGCATTAATATTTATTAGCTCTTGCTCTTTTAAATCTGATATGTATGCGTTTTTTCTCAAGAGTTGCCTTAATTTGTAATCTCTGTTTCATCATATCCGTTATCATGCGTCTTGTAAAAATTGGAACCAACGCGAAGGGGAACGGATATAACGGGGCATTAAAAGTTGAGCCCATTATTAGCAGCATCGTTGTTCTTGGATGGATAGCTATTTTTGTGAATATTATTTTCGCAATCGTCTTCATCTCCCGGTATCCTGCGAAGAAAATGAACAATATTCCCCGCTGGATCGTTTTCTTTAATATAATCCTGGTGCCTATGCAGGTATATTATTTCTTTTTTAGTAACTTTTAGCATGATCCAGCAAATATTAAAAGATAAGCCAACAAAGCTTTTTGTATTCTTTACAGCTTTTTTTGTCGCTAATGCGCTAATCGCAGAATGTATCGGCGGCAAGATATTTTCCCTTGAAAAGCTGTTTGGCGCACAACCGCTAAACTTTTCCCTCCTTGGTGAAAAAGGCCTGGCCATAAGCCTTACATGCGGAGTACTGCTTTGGCCGCTTGAGTTTGTTATGACTGATATTATCAACGAATATTACGGTCCAAAGGCGGTTAGAAGAATCTCCTACATTGCTGTAGGACTTATATCGTACGCGTTTCTGATGTTTTACGCTGCAATTCATATCCCCGGAGCTGATTTTTGGTACGGAACCGGAGTGAAGGACGGGGTGCCTGATATGGGTAAAGCGTTTAATGCAATCTTCGGGCAGGGAATGTGGATCATCCTGGGTAGCCTGGTTGCTTTCCTGGTTAGCCAGCTTGTTGACGTAACGGTGTTCCATCAGATAAAAAAATATACAGGGGAAAAAAAGATGTGGTTGCGCGCTACTGGTTCAACAGTAGTTTCACAATTAGTGGACAGCTTTATTGTACTTTTTATTGCGTTCAAGGTCGGTAAAGGCTGGAGCATACAAAAGGTGCTTGCAATTTGTATGGTGAACTACATGTACAAATTTTTAGTTGCATTAATATTAACTCCGCTGATCTATTTCATCCATAACAGGATAAGGGATTATGTAGGTGCCGATACGGCCGAACGAATGCAGCTGGCTGCCATGGGAAGGGAGGAAGCATAAAAAAAGCATGGACCAGCCATGCTTAATAAAGAACAATGTGAGAATCTATTAAATAAATCTTCTCAAAGAGGAAGATGTCTTATTGTTTTTTCTTACCCTCCAGAGATCAACGAGTCCAAATGTGGGCGCTGGCCCGGATTTACAATCAGCAGTTGCTAACGTTTCTCTTGTTTCTCTTAATAGTTCTTTCATTTCTTCTTTGTTAATTGGGGTAACTATACCCACGGTTGTCATTTTCATATACTTGTTTTATTATTTCAAAAAATTTCCCTATTTGCCTGAAAGGCATCAAGAGGAAGAGTTTTAGAGCACTCAGGGAGAAAATAAGTTGTATTCAGATGAGGTACTTCTAATTCGGGGCGCAAAGGTAAGAGCTATTGTAGTGTTGCCAATTTTTTTTGGGCTTTTATTTGATGTGTTAAACAGAATTAACAAATTTCTGTGTGGCTTTTGCATACATTTAAGAAAGCCGAAACGATCAAATAAATTTGCGCTTACAACCTAAACCTATTCTTGATATTTTCACAAGCAGCACCTATAATGTTCTTAAATGTATAAGAGGATTTTAGCATTTTCGATTTTGATTGCAACCATCTTTTGCTTTTCAATGGATTGTCATGCACAGGCTGATCAAAAGTCTGATAGTGCAGCTGTGAAAAAGAAACGGCGGTTGATAGGCGTTTTAATGAAAAGTATTTCCCGTAACGGAGACGCTATTGATCCTGTTAAAACAGTAAATCCTTTCCTAAAATTAAAAGGCAAAATAATCCGTTCAATCACAATAGTTCCACTTGGATTCGACCGTAATCTTCACGATACAACTTATTATAGAAGAAATGTTCCAACGCGGATTGCTAACTCGCTTCATAAGAATAGCACGGTGAGGCTCATTCGCAAGAACTTATTCTTCCGGGAAGGGGAAAAAATCCTCCCCCTTCAGATTGCTGACAATGAACGGTTCTTACGTGAGCAGGAATTTCTTCAGGATGCAATTATTGTAGCATCTAATAACCCAGTCAAAGGGGACTCTGTTGACCTTGTAATTTATGCAAAAGATGTTTTCTCTATTGGCGGTGCAGCTAGTATCAGCAGCCTTCGTAAAGGCCGATTGGAAATTAAAGAAGAAAACCTTGCAGGATCCGGTAATAGAATTTCGGGCGGAATGCTATTTGATAAAGATCGCACCCCCCGCCTGGGCTATGCTTCGGAATACGCAGCACGAAACATTGGTGGT
>JANXYS010000484.1 GCA_025355935.1 Chitinophagales bacterium
CACGTTCCCGACAAGGATACCGGCCACAATACCTGCAACGGCTCCCATCAGGCTGATTAGGATTGATTCGAATAAAAATTGCGAGCGAATATCCTTTTTCGTACCGCCGAGTGCCTTTGTCAAACCAATCTCCTTCGTTCTTTCATTCACTGCAACAAGCATAATATTCATCAGCCCAATAGCGGCACCAATTAACGTAATAAACGCAATCCCAATGGTTCCCTTCTCCAGGAAACCGAGATTCGTTAACAGGGCCTCTGCAATGCTGTCACTTTTATCAATAAAAAAATTGTCGTCGTCCTTTACCCCGAGTTTCCGAATCGGCCTGAATGTTCCTTTTGCTTCCCCTGTCGCCAGGTCCATAAGTTTAAGATCCGACACCATCACTGCAAGGCTGTAATTAGCATTTTGGCTGGAGAACACCCTGCGAATGTTATTGAAAGAAGTCACAATAATTTTACTGGTATTAAAAAATGCGCTGGAGCCTTTATCCTCCAGCACGGCGATCACCCGGTAGGGAATGTGATCCACATTAATGATTGCGTCAATCGCCTTCGTACTATTCTGAGGAAACAGCTTTTCTACCACCCCACTTCCTAACATGCAAACATTACGACCAGTTTCTACTTCCGTGGGAGTAAAATTACGCCCGTAGGAAATGTTGTACCCGTTAATCTCAAGATAATTTTCATCCCCGCCGAATACGTTTACATCCGGGTTCGTCTTTTTAGAGGAAGAGTTTACTACAATACTTGAAGGCCCGCGCAGTGCGATACTCACCTTGGTAGAAGGAAAATTATAACGTTGCTTAAATTCCCGGGCTTCGTCGTAGCTAATGGGAATGCCGTTGTTAGAATTTTTTGCTGTTTGTGAAGATTTTTTTGACTTCTGTGCCGATCTTCTGCCGCCGCCGCCACCGAAGTTGATATTACGATCGCGGTACCTGATACCAAAGGAATTAGCACCCATGGTAGAGAAACTACTGGTGAGACTGTTACTGGCAGCTTTAATAGCAGTGATAATAAGGATCAGTGCGAATATGCCAAGCGCCATAATAACAACAGTAATGCCTGTACGCAGTTTATTGCTTCTTACGTTTTTCCAGGAGAGCGCAAGGGAGTCAGTATATGTCATAAGATCGATATTAGCTTAAAGATAATACGATCATGATCAACGGGGTAAAAGTTTATATAAACGGCAAACTAGTGGTAGAGCCATCCAAGAATAAGTTCCGGGTAAATCCCAATAGCAATAATTAGAATTACAGTCAGAATTAACAGGGCCTTAAACGATGTTGTAATATCAGAGCTGTCTACTACTTCCGCGGAAGATTCTTTAAAATACATCGCCTGTACCACCCTGAAATAATAGTATGCGCTGATAGCAGCGAAACCTACCGCAACAATCACAAGCCAAAATTTATGACCATTATCAGTAGCAGCCATAAGCATATAAAACTTGCTTTGGAAGCCTGCGGTAAGGGGTATCCCTGTAAGAGATAATAAAAAGATGGTTGCTGAAAAGGCAAGAACAGGCTGGGTTTTACCCAAGCCATTGAAACCATCGATTGTGTAATCATTCATCTTGATAAGCACCGCGAAGATTCCGATTGTTGCCAGGCTGTAAGCGGCGGCATAAAGAACCAGCCCTTCCCTGGCCTTATCATTTAATGCAAAAAGCGCCAGCAGCATAAAGCCTGCCTGGGCAATACTGGAATATGCGAGCATACGCTTTACACTCTGCTGGAAAACAGCTGTAATATTCCCTATTAACAGCGTTGAAATTGTTATGAATACAATTAAGTTTTGCCACTGGGGCTGAACCTCGCCAAAAACATTTTCGAACAATCGCACAAACGCAAAAAAACCGGCTACCTTAACAATGGTGCTCATGAACGAAGTAAATACTGTGGGCGCGCCATCATAGACGTCGGGCGTCCAGAAATGGAAGGGCGCAGCCGAGACTTTGAAAGACAGCGCAACTACCAGCAAAACCAACCCCGCCGTAATCATCACATTCATCTTCCCGGTTCCTAACTGGATGTTGTCAATGTAAAACGAAGCATTTGGATTTCCGCCGTAGAGAAAAGCAATACCCATCAGCAAAATACCTGTTGAGAACGCTCCCATCAGGAAATATTTCAGGGAGGCTTCATTGCTTTTTAAATTACGCTTATCACTCCCTGTAAGTACATACAAAGGAATGGACATGATTTCTATACCGAGAAATAAAAGAAGCAAGGTATTGTAAGTACATGACAAAGAAACGCCACACAACACGAAGAATATGAGAGCAAAATATTCGGAAACGTGTTCGCCTACCTTCTCCACATCACGCCCGCTTAGTGCAAAGAAAAGAAGTGTTGAAGCGGCAATTACGGTTAAAAATGTAAGGTTTGTACTATTCACCTTCAACATGTTCATTCCGTTGATATTAACCAGTGGAGCGCCCTGGTAAAGTTCGAGGATATTAAGGCCAAGCAGTATCATGGCACCGACAATAGCCATATACTTAGGCATTGATTTGCTTGCCACAAAAGCCCCGGCAAACATCATCAGTACACCCCAGATCGCGGAAAATATAATTGAATTCATAATTTAATTCCTGGTATTATTTAAAATCGGTTCATTCAAAAAAGTCGCTGCCGTGATGCGCCCCTTATTTACCAACAGAGAGCCTGAGAGTTGTAACAGCTTCCCGCGTAAGGTCAATCATTGGTTGCGGATAAACTCCGAAAACGAAAATGCTTACTACTACTACCGACAAAATTATTTTCTCACGGGTATTAATATCACTGATTCCCGACACCCGCTCGCTGCTCTCGCCATAGAAAACTTTTTGGATCATGTTCAGGGTATACACAGCGGCCAGGATGATACTTAGGCCGGCCACCGCCGCATACCAGGTATTAATCTGCCAGATTCCGCTGAACATCATCAGTTCGCCTACAAATGCATTTGTAAGAGGCAGTGCTATGTTAGCCAGCGCTATGATGATCATAAAAATAGTAAGTGCGGGAGCCTTCTGAGCAACCCCACCCATCTGCGATATATCTTTTATACCGGTTTTTCGCTCGAGTTGGTCGACTATCATCCACATTCCGATGATGTTGATACCATGACTAAACATTTGTACCAGCACGCCCTGCATCCCAATAGAATTAAGCGAGAAAAGCGCCGCGCACATCAGCCCAATATGGGCGATGGATGAATAGGCAACCAATTTTTTGATATTATCCTGAACTATAGCAATACAGCTGGCGTAGATTATTCCGATGATAGACAAAATAATAATGGTATGCCCATATTTTATGCTTGCTGCCGGAAAGACAGGAATCAACCAGCGAATAACTCCAAACAAACCCATTTTTACCATCAGGCCGCTAAGTACCATTGTTACCGTAGTAGGCGACTGATCATAGGTTTCGGGCTGCCAGGTATGTAAAGGAAAGATGGGCATTTTTACGGCAAAGGCCGCGAAAAAGAGCCAGAACAGCCAGTTCTTATCTGCACCTGCGATTGCTGCATTGTAGAAGGAATGCATAGAAAAAGAATGCGCGGATATTGTACCATCTTCAAATAAACGCGTCCCTGTATGAAGATAAACATAGATAATGCCTGTAAGCATTAAGAGGGATCCTGCAAAGGTGTAAACAAAAAATTTAAAAGTAGCCTGGATCCTTTTTTCG
>JANXYS010000485.1 GCA_025355935.1 Chitinophagales bacterium
AACATAAAGTTGATTTTAAGAATGTTTATGCCACTGTCCTTAATAAATGGCTCGGGAGTGATGATGCGAAGATTTTAGGTAGACAATTTAACCACCTTGATTTTATATAAACAGTGGTGGTGCAAAAAACGACCGGCAATCCTTGCAACCAAAATTCTTACAAAATTGTTGCACGTATGCTTTATTTTTTTGCAGCCATATGAATCGCTTTGCGTATACGCTGGTAGGTTCCGCACCTGCAAATATTTCCCGCCATACCATCATCAATGTCTTTGTCAGTTGGATTTGGGTTTTCCCGCAGCAATACATGCGCTGACATAATCTGGCCGCTCTGACAATAACCGCATTGCGGAACGTCCGCTGCGACCCAGGCATCCTGGATGCGGCGACTTATATCATCATCCAATCCCTCAATAGTTACTATCTTTTGCCCGGCCGCCCTTGACAATGTAGTAACACAGGACCGTACTGCTTCGCCATTTATATGAACAGTACATGCGCCGCATTGAGCAACGCCACAGCCATATTTTGTTCCAGATAATCCAAGGTTTTCTCTAAGAGCCCAAAGCAGGGGCATGTCTTCCGGTGCATCTACTTCCCGGTTACTCCCGTTTATATTTAAAGTAATCATTCTTAAATGTTATGATGATGATATGGGTTCCAGTTCATAATTATTTTTTACGATCTGACATTGGCCGGGAATGGCAGTTGCCGCAGGCGTTTTTTCGTTAAAACAAAAACTGCATTTGCAACGGTGGGAGCTACACACGGAACTCCGGGTTCACCAACACCTCCCATGCTCGCGGTACTATCAATTATTTTTACCTCGACTTCCGGGGCTTCATTTATGCGCAGCATTTTATAATCGTAGTAATTGCTTTGTTCTACTTTACCTTCTTTAAAACTAATATTCCCATAGAGTGCGGATGTCAATCCAAAAATAACGCTGCCCTCCATTTGGGCCCTTACATTCCCAGGGTTTATAACGGGTCCGCAGTCGATGGCAACCCACACTTTATGTACTGTTAATTTACCATCATTCGAAACGGAAACCTCAGCTACCTGGGCAATGAAACTTTTAAAACTCTCATGAACTGCAATTCCACGGGCTCTTCCTGCAGGTAAGGCCTTGCCCCAGCCGGATATAGACGCCGCTACATCTAAAACATTGCGAAGCCTGGTATGGTTATCCATCAATCCGCGCCTAAACTGGTAGGGATCTTTACCAGCTGCCGTAGCCAGTTCGTCAATAAAGCATTCTTTTACGTAGGCATTGTATGAATGGCCAACCGAGCGCATCCAAAGTGTCGGTACAAGGTTCATTCCGCGGTGCCACTCAACCTGCACGTTTGGAAAAGCGTAGGGTAGTTCCGATGCACCTTCAACCGCGATTGTATCGACACCATCTTTTACGACCATCGATTCCAACGCCGTTCCGATTATGAAAGACTGGCAAACGATGCGATGATGCCAACTGTATGGATTATTATTTTTGTCGATCGACGCTGTTAATTTGTGCAGCGATACCGGGCGATAGTACCCACCTTTTAAATCGTCCTCCCTGCTCCACATAACCTTTACCGGTTCACCAATCGCTTTGGATGTTTGCACAGCCTCTGCAGTAATATGTCCATCAAAGATGGCGCGGCGTCCAAATGCGCCACCCAACAATTGTGTGTGAATTTTTACCTTGTCCGGGTTCATTCCAAGAATTTTCGCGGCCGTCATTTGGTCGATCGTTTGACCCTGTGTTCCAATATAGATATCACAACTGTCGGGCTTTACATCGGCAGTACAGTTCAGGGGTTCCATCTGCGCATGATTTAAAAATGGAAGTTCATAGATGGCTTCGATAGTTGTCGCAGCGCCGGAAGTGTTTGTTACATCCCCTTCTTTAGCAGCGATCTTGCCGGGAGTTCCGGCTAATTCGAGGTAGTCAGTTCTAAGTGTTTCTGAATTAAGTAAGGGCCCGAGGTCCCAGTCGATTTCCAAAACCTCCCTCCCTTTTTTGGCGGCCCAGTAGCCGGTCGCAACCACGGCAATTCCACGTTCTATTTGAACCACGTGTTTTACGCCCGGAACAGATTTAGTTTTTGCAGGGTTAAAGGATTTAACCTTGCTACCAAAAACAGGAGGTCTTTCAATCACAGCTACCAGCATCCCCGGTATCATTACATCTAAACCGAAAATAGCACTTCCGTTAATTTTACTTTGAACCTCAATCCTGTTTAAAGATTTACCAATGAATTTAAAATCTTTTGGATCCTTTAATTTCAGGCCTTCCGGTTTTGGAGGAAGTATTCCTGCACTTTTTTCTACGAGCTCGCCATAAGTAGCCTTCTTACCGGCCGGGCCAAAGACGGAGCCATTTTCCGTATGCAAAAGTGCAGCGTCTATTTGCCATTCCCTGGCTGCTGCGGTAATTAGCATGCTTCTCGCAGATGCACCTACTCTTCTTAGCCTGTCATATTCCGAATTAGTAGATGCGCTTCCGCCTGTTAGTTGCATACCAAATGCGGGGCAAGCATATAATGCTGCGTTAGCTGGCGCAGGTTCAACTGATATCATACTCCAGTCGGCATCCATTTCATCCGCGACAATCTGAGTAAGGGCGGTGTACGCGCCCTGCCCCATCTCCGAGTGATTGCACAATATTTTAATCGAATTATCCGGAGAAATACTAATGAACGCATTGGGCGTAAATAAGGTAGGCGATGGAGTTTTTAAACCCCTGCCTTTTGCAGGTAACGGAAGATAAAAACTTAAGAGTAATCCACCGCCGGCAAGAGAGCCGGCTTTTAAAAAGCCCCTGCGCGTTAAGCTGTGAATATCGTGCATAGTCTAAAGTATAATTCTTTTTATCCCTTAATTTACCAAAAATTTCTTGAAAGGAATGCTATCCGGAAAATTAAATCCATCACTCCTTTTATTCGTCATGTCTTGTGCCCGATACCACTTTGAACACGTGAAGAACCTGCGGAAAAAGTGCGTTGATGGTATCTTTTGCCGCATTTACCGACCCGGGCATTGTAATAATCAGGGTTTTATCAATAAATCCGGCAACTGACCGGCTGAGCATTGCAAAGGGTGTACGCTGCTGTCCGTAATTTCGCAACGTTTCCGAAATGCCACTTATTTCGCGGTTAATAAGCGGATGTATTGCCTCATATGTAACATCGCGGTCTGATAATCCGGTTCCGCCTGATACCAGTACCATGTTGTAAGTTTCTTTAGTCCAGTGAAGAACCTGGTTCCGGATTGCCTCGGCTACATCTGGTAATACTTTAAAATCTGAAACGGGCAGATCGAATTGTGCGAGTCTGTCAATTATTGTTTTGCCTGAAAGATCTTCCATATTGCCCGCGGCAATAGTATCAGAGCAAACTAGCACCGCAATTTTCAATGGGGGATTTTCATGAACGTTGAAATCTGTTTTTCCGCCCTTCTTACTAATCAATTTAATAGCATTTATTTCCACGTGTTTGTCAATAGGTTTTAGCATATCGTACATCGTAAGTGCGGTTACTGCAGCACCATGCATCGCTTCTACTTCAACACCGGTTTTATAAATAGTATGTACTTCAACGGTAACGTGTACCTGCAAACCCTCTACATGAAAAGTGATCGATGCATATTCTACGGGAAGGGGATGGCAGTCCGGGATTACATCACTTGTTTTTTTTATCCCCAGCAAGCCAGCCGCGCGTGAAAACTCAAAAACATCACCTTTCGGAACCTTTTTATTTATGATTGCTTCAATTGTAGCGATTGAGGAAACTTGTACAACAGCTGTGGCAATTGCCTGCCGTAATGTATCGGACTTGTGGGTTATATTTACCATAATTTTTTATTCGATGGTTAGTTGGTTAAGGAAGATTATGAAGAAGTTCAGAACTTTAAAGGTTCACCTTCCACTGGTAGCTCTTGTCTTCAAATATTTCCTTTCCCCAGATTGGCAGATCGTTCTTTACAAGCTCAACGGTTTCCTCGCAGGCATCGATAGCAGCTTTACGGTGCGGAGCCGACGTGAAGACAAACAAACATATTTGCCCGGCTAAAATTTTTCCAAGGCTGTGATATACATGCATGCATGTAAGAGAATGCTTGGAAATAATGTCCTCCCTGATTCGATGCATTTGAGCAAGCGCCATCTCTTTATTGCAAGTATATTCAATTGCAGAAACGGTTTTCTCATCCAAAAAATCTGCCCTTACCTGGCCGAGGAAAATGCTGTGGCCGCCGATGCCTGTTTTTAAACTGTGCTTTTCAATTGCTTCCGCAATAAATGCTGCAGAAATAGCACCATCAATAAAAATATTTTTGAGAAGAGTACCCATGGGGTATAATATTTTGTAATTAAATTAAATCTGAAATTCCATTCCTAAGACTGACGATATTTTTATCGCTTCCAAGTTTTTGTGTTAGCAACTTCGCGGCAAGAGCACTTCGTTGACCCGATTGGCAAACAAGAATAATGTTTTTAGCATTAAATTCCTCAAGGTGCTGAGCAATAGTTCCTAAAGGAATTTGTACGGTATGATAATTATTGATAATCGGAAGTTCCCAGGATTCTCTGACATCAGCTAACATAGTATCAGCATCCTGCATTAAGATTAGAAACTGCTCTTTATTTATTTCGTACGTATCGGATACAACCGCTTCAAGTTCATAGTTAGTAATTAATAATTCTTCCGCAGTTTTCGGCATGTTTTTCCTTCCTGCGTGGTGGGGCGAAATATGAATGATGCACTGTTGATTGGACAGAATATTATAACTTAAAAGTTTATTCCGGAGCGGTGCACCAATCCCGGTAATAATTTTTACGCATTCGGCTGCCATCATCGTACCAATTACACCAGCCAGCACATTTAATACTCCAGCCTCGGAACAGCTTAGTACTTCCCCTTCAGACGGGGGATCTGGAAACAAGTCGCGGTAATTTGTTGCGGTGCCATCTTCACAGCTTAGGTTCAACACTGCAATTTGCGCTTCAAATTGCGACATGGCACCGAAAATTAAAGGCGTCCTCATGATCGCACAAGCGTCACTTAATAAGTACCTGCTGGGAAAGTTATCAGTGCAATCGATTACAATGCCGTAACCGGCAATAAGATCCATTACATTTTCCCTGGTAACTCTTTTACAGTATGAATCAACATGTACACCAGAATTCAATTCCTGTAATTTCTGCTTTGCAACCTGTGTTTTTGCCGAATCAATATCTGCCTCTCCAAACAATACCTGGCGGTGAAGGTTGGTTATCGAAACAGTATCGGCGTCAGCTATCCCCAGTGAACCAACGCCTGCAGTGGCAAGATACATCAGGACAGGGCATCCGAGCCCCCCAGCGCCGACAACCAGCACCCTGGCATTTCTAAGTTTTTCCTGCCCCGTATTTCCGATTCCGGGTAGGATTACCTGGCGATGGTATCGTTCTTCTGAATTATTCATATCAGTATTATCCCCCCGAAAACGGGGGCATCAATGCAACAATGCTTCCGGGTTCGATAAGTGTGTTTGTTTCAATAAAATTGTTATCAACTGCTATTCTGAACTTATTATTTACCAGGAGTGGGAAGTCATGGTTGAGTTTTATTAAAAGATTATCGGTGTCTTCAACATTGTTTATTTCAAGATAGTCCTTTCCAACAATATCGCTGAGTATCCCAAACAACCTGATTGTAGTTTGCTTTTCCATAAAGATTGATTTACCCGGGCTATGATAGCTTTAAAAATGTTATATAAATACAGCTTGCCTGAAGCAGGTGTCAACCTTTAAAGGTTGACACCTA
>JANXYS010000512.1 GCA_025355935.1 Chitinophagales bacterium
CAATCACTGCTCCTATACCTCCATAATTAATTGCATCATCCGCTCCGAAATCAAAGAAAGGGAACTGTAGGATTCCGGCGGGAAACGTAATATCATTATTTGTTGGGCTATAAGAAGCATTTATGGTTGGTGGGGTCATGCCCATTTCTGTTCGATCAACAGGCTTTCCCATACGACTTACCATGTAGTTGTAACTCCATACGCTTACGTTGCGTAAGTTGCCTACAAAATCATTCTTGTCGGCCGTAACACCTTCATAGGTTTTCCATTTATCGGGATAAGCGATTTTTTTGGCGAACGCGTTTAGCTTTTCAAGTGCTTTATACTTCGTGGGATCACTCATCCAATCAAGCCTGTGTATCCGGCTGGCAAAGGCAGACTGGAGGTTGTTCACGAGTTCGATCATGCGTTCTTTTGCTTCCGGCTTGAAGTATTTATCAACGTATAATTGTCCGACCAGGTCACCCAGCCTGCTATCGATCAGATTGCTAATCCTCTGCCAGCGGGGCATTTGTTCTTTTTGACCGGTCTGCGACTGTGTAAATGCGAAGTCAGCATTTACAAAAGCACTACTAAGATATGGTGCAGCGTTCCGAATGATATTCCAGCGCAGATAGCTTTTCCAATCTGAAAGTGGAAGATTGATAAGCAGGCTGTCGGATAGTTTTAGCAAGCCTGTATTATTTACAATCACTGAATCAACACCATTTACTTTCATTTGCGCGAAAAGCTCGGGCCAATTGTAAACGGTAGTCATTTTTGTAAAATCCTTTAAGGCATATTTATTATAACTTTTATACGGATCGCGCATTTCTACACGGCTGAACTGAGTATTTGCAAAAGCCGTTTCTATTTTTAAAACAGAAGCCGCACTGGTTGCAGCAGTAGTGGCATCTTCACCTATAAGCGTAAAAAGCTTGTTAAGATAAACTTTGTATGCTTCCCTGATCTTTGTGCTTCGCGGATCATTCCTAAGATAATAATCACGGTCGGCCATTGAAGTTCCGCTAAAACCCAGGGAAGCCATGTTTTTCATTACATTTTTCCTGTCTGGTCCAATAGATATCCCGAAGACCGGATTAGCTGCACCAATTGTTCTGATGGTCGCCATTTCGTTGATAATCGATTTCAAATCAGTTATCGCGCTCGCTTCATTTAATAAAGTCTGGACCGGCTGGTAACCTTTGGCTTCAATTGCCAGGCTATCCATACCGCTAAGGTAAAAATCCCCGATGATCTGGTTGCGTCTGTCTACATCACGATTTTTTACAGCGTCCTGCAAGAGCGCCTGTAGGTGTTGAGTGCTACTTTCCCTCAACTGATCAAAGCTGCCCCAACGTGTTCTGGAAGCTGGAACCGGGTTATTTTTTAGCCATGATCCATTAGCATATTGATAAAAATTGTCACCTGGTTTTATCGAAAGATCCATGTTAGCCTTATCGATGTATTTAATAGGTTGCGATGTCTGTGCCGTTGCATTTATAGCCAACAGGCTACCCACGGCAAAGCCGGAGAGAATTTTTCTCATGTTTGAGTATAGAATAAAAATGTAGAGAACGAATTATTATGAGGTTGTTACGTTGAAGCTTACTGCAAGAGTACCCCAATTCAAAGTTACTTTCCCGGAATTAGTTATGGAAAAGTTCATTTTTTCTGCCATTGGAGCTGCTTTTTCAACAGGTACCTGTACCCTGAGTGCGTCAGCAGCATCTTTGTAATCATATGCGCCCCATTGATCCCAGGTTTTATTAAAAATTAGGGTGCTTTTATCACCGGTGAAAAGAGTGAAAAGGCTGTATTTCCCGGCGGGCAATTTACTGCCGTTTATCATTACGTCTTTGCTAATTTCAAAAGTGGTAGCCTCATTAGCGCCTGTGCGCCAAACCTGGCCATCTTTAGGCTCAAGATCTTTGCCGATAGTACGGCCTTTGACCGACGGCGTACTGTAGTTGATTGTAATAACTGCACCATTTACTGTAGCGGTGGCCATTGCGGGCGGACTTGGGCGTTTAGATTTGTCTTCTGCAGGTTTTTGGGCAAGCACATTAAGGGAGAGCAACAGAATGGCTGCCATAGCAATCGAAAATACTTTTTTCATATATCCTTTTTAGGGACTCAAAGTACACTAAAACGATTAGATTATCACGATGAACTTGACGAATGGTATCACTTTCGTTAGATTATTACCCCCAGGTTTCTGCCAGGAAATAATATGAATCAAAACCGCCAAATCAGCTATAGTTCTTAACGAATAATTTACCAAGCGGTTGTCTCAGCGTACGGACCTATAGGAGCGGCCGTTCCGGTTGGCAGCCTGCTGCATAGTTACTGACCTCGAGCAGGATGATATTACAATTACACAAAGAAGTAAGAAGTAGATACATTTCATAGCATTTCTTTTGAAGGTTACAAGAGAATTATATTGATGCTTAACATGCATTAACTTACTACTAACGCCATCATCATTGTTATCAGTATCTCTTGTGGATAAATGGTAAGTAATCCAACACTCCCCTTATGTATAACTTTTTTTTCAAATTCGACCTCTCACAAGCCTTTACGAAAGAAACCCACGAAACATTTTTTATCAACGCCGAAAAATAATAGTTTAAATAATCAAAAATAATTCTCTGTGAACTTTTAAGTTCACAAGATAAGTTCACAGGTTTAATCTATTGAAAATTTGGTATAAACTGTGAATTTTTTAAAAACTCTCTGTGAACTTTCTGTGGACTTTTCCACAATTCTGTGAACTTTACGTAAATTTCTTAGCAGTTCTGTGAACTTTCATTCCTGAACCTCCAGTGGCAGGCGTTATTAAATGAAAACAGGCTGCCTTTGTCGGGCAGCCTGTAATTCTTTTACTAATCTGGTTTTATTATTTCACTTCTTCAAATTCGGCATCGGTTACATTTTCCTCCGCTGCTCCGGAACCTGAGTGCTGTTCAGCTCCCGGTTGTTGTTCGGCGCCTGGTGCACCTTCCTGAGTTTGCTTGTACATATCCTCACTAGCGGCTGTCCATGCTGCATTAAGAGCTTCACGCGCTGGATCAATCAAGGCTACATCCTGTGCTTTATGGGCTTCCTTAAGCTTTTCTAAAGCGGATTCTATTGCACCCTTCTTTTCAGCAGGAATTTTGTCAGCATATTCCTTTAACTGCTTTTCACCCTGGAATATCTCACTATCTGCCTGGTTGATCTTATCGACTTTTTCTCTCTCTATTTTATCTGATGCTTCATTAGCCTTGGCTTCGTTCTTCATTTTTTCGATCTCTTCGGGGCTTAATCCACTACCCGCTTCAATGCGGATTTTCTGTTCCTTACCAGTGCCTTTATCTTTCGCTGTAACGTGTAAAATTCCGTTCGCATCAATATCGAAAATTACTTCTACCTGCGGAACGCCCCTCGGAGCAGGTGGTATTCCGTCGAGATTGAACATACCTAAGCTTTTATTTTGTGAAGCCATCGGACGTTCGCCCTGCAATACATGAATTTGAACACCAGGCTGGTTATCACTGGCTGTACTAAATGTTTCAGATTTTTTAGTAGGTATTGTTGTATTACTGTCAATAAGCTTCGTCATTACCCCGCCCATTGTTTCAATGCCTAATCCAAGAGGAGTAACATCTAATAATAGCACGTCCTTAATTTCACCACTCAACACAGCACCCTGTATGCCCGCACCGATTGCTACTACTTCATCCGGGTTAACGCTACGGTTTGGTTTCTTACCAAAATATTTTTCTACAAGATCCTGAACCTTAGGAATTCGGCTGCTACCACCGACAAGGATAACCTCGTCAATTTGTGAAGTGCTTAGTCCTGCATCTTTTAGGGCCAACTCACAAGGTTTCAAACAACGTTCAAAAAGCTTATCAGCAAGGGCTTCAAATTTAGCCCGGGTAAGTTTTTTCACAAGGTGTTTAGGAACACCATCAACAGCGGTTATATAAGGAAGGTTGATTTCTGTTTCAGTTCCTGATGATAATTCAACCTTTGCTTTTTCAGAGGCTTCTTTCAAACGCTGCAAGGCCATTGGGTCTTTCCGAAGATCTATAGCTTCATCATTTTTAAATTCATCGGCAAGCCAGTCCATGATCACTTTATCAAAATCATCTCCACCAAGGTGTGTATCACCATTGGTAGACTTCACTTCAAAAACTCCATCTCCCAATTCCAGAACTGAGATATCGAAAGTACCTCCACCAAGGTCGAATACAGCTATCTTCTGATCTTTGCCTTTTTTATCAAGACCGTATGCGAGCGCGGCAGCTGTAGGCTCGTTAACTATACGCCGAACGTTTAAGCCAGCCACTTCCCCGGCTTCTTTCGTTGCCTGGCGTTGGGCATCATTAAAATATGCAGGGACCGTAATTACGGCTTCCGTAACTTCCTGGCCCAGGAAATCTTCCGCTGTTTTCTTCATTTTCTGTAACACCATCGCACTGATCTCCTGTGGAGTGTATAGCCTGCCATCAATATCAATCCTGACAGTATTATTGTCACCTTTCACTACTTTATAACTCCAGTGAGTACTTTCTTCCGTAACCTCATCGAATCTGCGACCCATGAAGCGTTTCACGCTACTAATAGTATTTTGCGGATTAGTAATAGCCTGCCGTTTTGCAGGATCCCCCACTTTACGCTCACCATTTTTAAGAAATGCAACGACTGAGGGAGTAGTTCTGCGCCCTTCATCATTTGCGATAACCACCGGCTCGTTCCCTTCCATAACCGAAACGCAACTATTAGTAGTTCCTAAATCAATTCCTATGATTTTTCCCATGTTGTTTATGATTTATTGAAATGTTTAAAATTATAATAGCAATTAGTCAATGATTATGCCAAGCGGACATAAGTGCAAAAATGTCAGTTAAAACGAAAAACCCTGATAATAAGTGGATTGGAAAAGGTAAATTGTCAATTACCCGACCTCTTTAAAGGTGAAATGTTTCTGGCTGAAATAGCTAAAGAGTATTACAATGCAAGTAGAGATAAGCTGCCCTGTAAATTCCTGGATTCCCATCGTTTCGACAAACAATTTTAAGCAAAAATAATTTATCACAAGGTTCATGAAAAAAGATAAAACATACCGGAATAACTGGATATGTCCTTTTAAATAGCTACCTGAAAAAACAATGTATTTACTGAGGAGAAAGCCAACTATAACTGAAAAAACGGAAGAGATGAACAACGATGCATTGTGTGGTTTGAAAACAAGAAATCCGACTTGTACATTTTGATCGTGGAAATAATGCAACCCTAACCAATAAATAAACAAACCAAGAATTGTATTTCCGGCTCCGCAGGCAGCATAGCGATACGTCTGCAGTGGCAGGAAACGCCTGACGAATGGGTAGAAGAAATCGAGGATTGAAATTAAAAATGACTGCAGCAAAAGTTAGAAAAGAATTATAAAAGTGAGTAATGCGGCATTCAATGAATATCAGCCTCCACTACTCACTCTATTAAACATTATAGTACGTACCTGATTGCGAAACCGCCCCAGTTGCCATTAAAGCCATTACCGTAATTATTTCCAAATTCAAAGGAAGGCTGCCAGTCCAG
>JANXYS010000003.1 GCA_025355935.1 Chitinophagales bacterium
CGTACCAATCCTTATAGCCTGGATGTTATACAAGAGGTTCAAGTGCAACTGGCTCCTTATGATGTAAAACTTGGAAATTTTACGGGAGGGAGTGTTAATGCGGTAACAAAAAGCGGATCAAATGCTTTTCATGGCTCTATATACAGCTATGGTAGAAACAACTCTTTAGTTGGCAAAAGTGTAGATGGATTACACACGAGTATTGGCTCCGATTTTTACGATTACCAATACGGTGCCACGGCAAGTGGACCTATTGTAAAAAATAAGGCGTTCTTCATCGTTAACTTTGAACAAACCCGTCGCCAGGAGCCTACTTTCTACAACGCAGGTGATCCGGGAGCAACAATATCGCTGGCTGATGCAACTTCAATCTACAATCAGTTGAAAACAAAGTACAATTACGACGCGGGTTCATACGTGGGGGCGTATAAAATTTTTACCAATAGTGATAAACTTTTTGCGCGCTTGGATTTCACTTTAAATCCAAAAAACACGTTAACGCTTCGTAGCATTTACACCAACGGCTGGGGTAACAATCTGGAGCGTACAAGCACTAATTTTCAATTCGGTTCTACTGACTTTACCCAGTACACCAAGAATGTAAATTTAACCGCGGAACTTAAGTCGAAGATCAATAATAATCTTAATAATCAATTGAACGTAAGTTATATTAAGGTTCATGAATATAGAGATTTTCCCGGCGTCTTATCACCCTTTATGGATATCGGCGGTGGTGCAGTTTGGGCAGGAACATGGCGGGAAGCATCCATTTATAATATGAAACAGCAAACAATTGAGGTTTCAGATAACCTTGTATTTACAAAAGGGATTAATAAATTCACTTTCGGTACGCACAATGAATTTTATAACTTAACCTATGGATTTGTAAACTCATGGAACGGGCGTTGGGAGTATTCTAATGTTGGCAACTTTTTATCAGACAAGCCCAGCCGTATAAGAGGTGCTTACTCGACAGATTCTAAATTTCCAAATGACAGAAATTCATTGTACAATAACCCTCCTAATCCATACAAGGTTGCCTTGCTTAGCACGTACGCACAGGATGAAATTTCTATTAACAGAAAGTTTAAACTGTCTCCGGGTCTGCGTATAGACTATTCCGCTCTTGATCACGCAATTCCTGTAGATGCGGGGTTTGCAGCAGCAGCTAATAATTCAACGACAACAACATCAACGTATAGTAACACTCCTTTCAACCAGCTTACGAATAAATGGTTAGGAAAGGTTACGCTTTCGCCAAGGCTTGGTTTCAACTATGACGTAAAGGGTAATCAGAGTATAATTTTACGCGGTGGGGTGGGCGTATTTGTTGGTCGTATGCCTTTTGCATGGCTGGGGTACGCCGAAACCTTATCAGGTGGTGTATATAATAATATAGATTTCAGACCTACAAAAAGTAACACAGTTGGCGGAAATGTTACGGTGCCTCTAGCTATCAACCCCTTAAATTTAAGAGATACAATTAATGCACATGCACTCGCCAGCGCGAATGCCACTAACACACGCGAGGTGGATGTAATAGATAATAACTTTAAACTGCCACGTGTAATACGCACGAATATTGCTGCAGACTTTAAATTTGGAAGCGGTTATAAATTGACGGTAGATGCATTGTACACGAAAACTCTTTATGATGTTCAATTTCAGCAGATAAATATAAAAGACCAGGTTGAGCATTTTTCTGCAGGGCCTACTCAATCTCCGGTTTATACCGGAGGGAAATTGAATAGTCAATATTCAAATGTTTATCTGCTAACGAACACAAAGAAAGGTTATCGCTACAACTTCACGACCCAATTGAGTAAAACAACTAATGGTATTAGGTTAGGAACGCATGAACTGAATATGAATTGGAGTGCAGCTTACACTTATGGGGTAAGTAAGGATCTGAGCAATGGTATCAGAAATTCGTTCCAGTCTAATTTCGAAGTGAACCCCGCAATTGTGCCAAACAGCCCTCAACTGGCATACTCTAATTTCGATATGCGTCACCGCATAGTCGGTACTCTTGGAAATAACTTTTCCTGGAATAAAAACGACATTACTTCATTAACTTTCTTTTATTCTGCAAAGTCTGGTAATCCTTATAGTGTAGTATATAATTCAGGAGGCAACCCCTTTGGAAATGCGGCCAACGCTAACCTGCCATACATTCCGAAAAATCAGGGCGACATTAAGTTAGTTGATAAAGGAACCTACACAGCTGCTCAGCAGTGGACCGACCTGGATAATTTAATTAATAGCGATCAATATTTAAATACCCGGCGAGGCCAGTATGCAGAAAGAAATGGCTTGCATACTCCATGGAATCAAGAACTTGATGTAAAATTAATGCATGAATTTAAACTCAGTAAAAGAAATAAAAACCAAAATATTCAATTGAGTCTGGACATATTCAATCTCCTAAATCTAATAGATAACAAACTCGGACGGATGACCTTTGTTACTAACGTAAACAATTACACGGTTAATCTGTTGAATTTTGCCGCAGACCCTTCAAATACAAACCCCGCGCTGATTTCAACCTCTAATCCAACCGGAATTGTTCCTGTTGGAAAACCGTCGTCAGGCTATTTACCTGCATTTACCTTTAACAAACCTACAGGCCTTAACGGAAAATATTATACTGTAGATCCTATTAACTCACGTTGGCAAGGACAGGTTGGAGTGAAGTTTAACTTTTAAAAAATTATTTTTAATAAAAAAACGTCTCCTTGCGGGGGCGTTTTTTTATTACTATAACAAATAAATAAATACAGTGATAAAGGAGATTTAAGTTTTAAATCATATCACTACCATTAATATGGAGTTACGATAATTGCGAAAGAAATGTCTTTTTCTGTGATACATTTCTTCATGACTGATTTCTAATTAGTCAACCCTCAAAAAGTCGGTTTTACATTTCGGGCAATAAAATTCCAATAAGTATCTATAATAAATCTACAGATAAGTAACCAACGTCTGATTGCCTCTGTACGCCAGAGGTTAATTCGTCGTTTAAAGTTCATTGCTG
>JANXYS010000117.1 GCA_025355935.1 Chitinophagales bacterium
CTTTTTTAACATCTTGACGAATTAGAGCGAATAAACTCATGTAAACGTTGGCAATCCAAACCAATGAAAACAGTGCGATAACATATCCTCGCCAGTCGGGCATTAATAATTTATAATCCGTAAAGAAAATAAAAAATATTGTTACGTAATGACTGAAGCAATATTCGCAAGTAAAAAGGTAAAAAAACTTACGTTCCAGCAGTCGTTTACAAGCTTTAGACTTATCCACGCAAAAGTCACGTGGCTCCCTGAATACTTCTTCGTGAGTCACCGTCCATGCAATACATGCTACGGGTAAGGCTAATAGAAATAGGTCTCTAACCTGCATTGCGATATTCATCGTTATTAATGATTTTATTTTAGTATTTAGGCTATATTTAGTTCCACAAAATATACTATTATGGGTTCAGTATTAATAAAATTAGAAAAGCGATGCTCTGTGATCCTGATAGCCGGCATATTCTGTATTTCATGTTCAGGCAACAACAACAAAGAGGCCAAACTTACTGATACCGTAGCCCGGCCACAGGGCGCCCGTTACGACACTAGTTTTAAAGTGGAAGCAGAAGCTTTTGCAGACCTCCAGATCCTTCGATATCAGGTTCCTGGATTTACAGAGCTGTCGCTCGCCCAAAAGCAGCTTGCATATTATTTATATGAAGCTGCACTTAGCGGGCGTGATATTATTTACGATCAGAAGAGCAAGAACGGTTTATTAATACGGCGAACGCTTGAAACAATCTACAGCTCTTACAGTGGAGATAGGACCTCACCTGATTGGAAGAACTTCGAAACGTATTGTGGCCGGTTCTGGTTTAGCAATGGTAATCATCATCATTATGGAAATGAAAAATTTATCCCGGAAATTAGTTTCGAATATTTTACGAAGCTGGCGCAGGGAAGTGATACTGCTCAACTGCCCAGGGATACTTCCGAAAATATTGCTTCATTCCTGTTAAGAATAAAACCACTCGTGTTCGACTCTACTATTGAACCAAAACTTACAAATTTAGCGCCCGATATAGATAATGTCGCAAACTCTTCGGTGAATTTTTATGAAGGAGTTAGCCAAAAAGAAGTGGAGGCCTATTATGCAAAATTTGATACAAAAGGAAATGCTCCATCATGGGGACTGAACAGTAAGCTGGCAAAAGTAAACGGCAAACTTGTTGAAAAAACCTGGAAGGTCGGTGGAATGTATTCATTTGCGATCGAACAGATTGTAGGCTGGCTCGAAAAAGCTTCTGCCATTGCTGAGAATGCTGAACAAAAAAAAGCAATCGATTTACTCATTCAATATTATCAATCCGGCGATCTTAAGATATGGGATGCTTACAGCATGGCCTGGGTGTCTGACATAAACAGCAGGCTGGATGTTGTAAGCGGGTTTATAGAAGTATACATGGATGCCATAGGAAAGAAAGGCAGTTTTGAGAGCATTGTTTCGATCAAGGATATGGAGGCCACGAAACGAATAGAGGCGATAAGCAGGCAAGCCCAGTGGTTTGAAGATAATAGCCCGCTTATACCCGAGCACAAAAAAAAGAATGTAAAAGGAATTATCGCAAAGGCAATTACGGTTGTGGTAGAATGTGGTGATGCTGCACCTAATACTCCTATCGGAATAAATCTTCCGAATGCGGACTGGATAAGAAAAGACCATGGATCTAAATCTGTTTCCCTGAGCAACATCATTTATTCTTATAACGTTGCTAATGCCAAAAGTGGGATGCTTAGCGAGTATGCCCTTGATGATACGACGATCGCCAGGGCAAGGAAATTTGGTAACCTGGCATCCGATCTTCATACCGATATGCACGAATGTATTGGTCATGCAAGCGGACAAATAAACCCCGGAGTTGAGACGCCTGACAAGACACTTAAAAACTATTCCAGCTGCCTTGAAGAGGCGCGGGCCGATCTTGTTGCGTTATATTATATTCAAGATCAGAAACTAGTCAGTATAGGTGTTGCGCCTTCTACAGAAGTCGGAAAGGCTGAGTATGACAGCTACATGCTTAATGGATTAATGACGCAGCTCACAAGGCTGAAGCTCGGTGCCCAGGTAGAGGAAGCCCACATGCGCAACAGGCAGTTGATAGCCAGATGGGCCTATGAGAAAGGAAAAATGAATCGGGTGGTTGAGTTTATACAAAAAAATGGCAAGACCTACGTTCGAATAAATGATTACGCGCAGCTTAGGTCTCTTTTCGGTCAACTGCTTCGCGAAATCCAACGCATAAAATCCGAAGGGGATTATACCGCCGGCAAGGCACTCGTTGAAACATACGGTGTAAAAGTCGACCCTGTTTTGCACAGAGAAATTTTAGAACGTTATGCACGGTTGAATGTAAAACCTTACCGGGGATTTATACAGCCCAGACTGGTACCGGTAATGGAAGGGGAAAAGATAACAGACATTAAAATCGAATACCCATCGAGTTTCTTTGCACAAATGATTGAATATGGTAAAAACTATTCTTTTCTTCCATTAAAAAATTAAAACTAAATGGAATTAAACACCAAGGCTTATCGCCTCAACGAAAATCCGAGAGTGTTGCTGTGAAAATTCCGCGTTCACGCCTTTTAGTTATTGCTTTCCAATTTCCATTGTAGCGAATTAGATTAGGAACGGTAAGCCCGTTGACGTGGGTCATACGAACTTCCATATTTACTTTAAAATCATAAAAGCCAGCATCATAGCTAAGCACATAATTTCGGGCGACTACTTCCATGGTACTGTCGTTAAACCAGGTAGTCATTTCATCGACCACTACCCCGTCTGCTTTCCCCGGCTTAACCTTCTGGTGAAATATGTAGCAACTCGTATTGTTATAAACATCCATATCGATGTTCATGTCATATCTATCAGCCATTTCATCATCATATATCGCCGTTTTATTACCGAGGAATGGTATTCCGTTAATTTTTTTACCAGGATTAAAGAAAAGCATTTTTAGTTGTTCCTTGTGTTTTTCCATGCCCGATTTGCCCCCTGTGCTAAATTCCCTCCCCGCTACAATATTGTCTTCCCCACAAATTGTATCCCTGGTAAAAAATAAAGATGCGTACATATTGGCAGTGTAATAATTAAATTGATGATGGTCATCATACATATCACCAGTAATTTTTTCATCAATGATTTGCATATACCTGCAATTTTGTTTTCGTTGTTGACTGGTTCTACTGGTAAGGGAAGCCAGAATATCCCCGCCTTTGTCTACCATTCGTATGTCATTAAGTGCAGTAAAACTGAGAACATGGAGATTTCGGAATGCTTTATAGAAACTACTGTCGTTGCGGATACGGTTTATAAAAGACGGAACATTTAACCGGTTGTCAATTACGACAGGAGAAAGTGTGATAATTTTCTTTCCAACCAGACTTGTGTCGGTTTTGACTTGCGCATCTAGTTTAGCAGAAATGCAGAAGAGTAATAGAAGTCCGAATAGTGGAAATATGTTATGCAGTGTTTTCATAGATGGCGGATTATTAAGTCTATTTAGGAAAGATCATCCTATAATCTACTTTAACCTTGCCCTTGGTTATGTCGTCAAGCTTGCGCTTCAGTAAGGTCCGTTTCAGTGGTTTAAGGTGATCGATGAACAGTTTGCCGTCTATGTGGTCATATTCATGAAGGATTACACGAGCTGTTAACCCAATAAATGTTTTTGTAGTAGGTACAAAACTTTCATCTAAATAGGTCAAGGTGACGGATTCATTCCTCAATACGTCTTCCCGAATTTTAGGAATACTTAAGCATCCTTCGTTGTAAGCCCAGGGCTCACCATCTAAGTTAATGATGTGTGCATTTATAAAAACCCCTTTGTAACCAGGTTCATCAGGATATTCACCCTTTTCATCTTCCTCCTGATTTGAAAAAATCTGCTCACTATCTATTACGAACAAACGAACTGGCTTGTTTACCTGTGGTGCGGCTATTCCGACGCCATTACTATTATACATTGTCTCCCACAAATCTTTTATAAGTTGTTGCAGGCCGGGAAAATCAGCATCAATATCATCACAAATTTTGCGAAGCACCGGCGTACCATAGGCGACAATAGGAAGTATCATAATTTATCAAAAAATTTGTTTATTCAAAAACCAAAGTTAATTAAAATCCGCTGCGTTGCATGTACTCCTGTAGCATGATGGTAGCCGCAATTTCGTCAACATTACCCTTTATGCGACGATCCTTTTTTTTCATTCCCATTTCTATCATAGCATCTTTTGCCATTTTGGAAGTATATCTTTCATCAACTGTAACAAGCGGCATCGTGGGAAAGGCAACCTGGATTTTTTTTATCGCAGCCTGAACAAGTGCTGTCCCATGGGTATCAGATTCGTCCCAGTTTTTCGGCAAGCCAATCACTATTAGTTCAACCATCTCCCGGCCCA
>JANXYS010000068.1 GCA_025355935.1 Chitinophagales bacterium
GAGCACCGAATACCGGGGTCTCTTTGCACCGGGAACACCCGGTTTTTGTTTTTTTACAAGTTCCACATTGTATCCGAAATAACTCGCTACCTCCCAGGCAAATTCATACCATGAACGTTCACCTTGATTTGCCAGGTGCCATATTCCACAAGCATCATCAATTAAAAGATTAAGGCAGGCATCTGCGAGATGCGGTACATATGTAGGGGACACAATTTCTTCATCACTTGCGTAAACCTCTCTTCCCTCGCTAACATGTTTTAATATATGACTTACAAAATCGCCCTTACCGCCAGGGCTAAAAAAGGCACTCGTTCTAACCATTAATGACGATGGATTGACATTAGCCAAAAATGTTTCAGCATACATTTTACTCTTTCCGTAAACGTTAAGAGGACAAGGAAGATCATCTTCGTCGTAGGGTGTGGATTTATTTCCGTTAAACACTAAATCAGATGAGAAACTGAGTAGCTTGACTTTATATTGTTCACACAGAATCGCCAGTTTCTGGGCTCCAAGCGTGTTGAGTTTATAACAAACTTCTGAATCTACTTCAGCTGTTTCTACATCTACATATCCGGCAGCATTTATGATTGCCCAAGGTTGCTCCTGCTTAATAATCTGTTCGATTAGTTCTGAACTACAGATATCAATTACTCCCCTGTCGGGAGCCAGGCAGTGAATATCGCGGATTTCACACTGCTTGATAAATTCCGCTCCAAGCCGACCATTTTTACCGAGTATCAAGAGAGGTCTTACATTTGCTTTCGGTAACCCACTTGCATCGTCTTTTATGGTGGTCCTCGGCAACCTTAGCCACCAGCCCGGCTGGCCACAAAGTATGGAAGCAGGAAAGGAAATTTCTGATACTGAATTTAAAACTCGTGCCAGTGCTGTCGGACGAGGATAACCCGCACTGATATCAAATACGCCGGACTCGTAATCACAGGACTGTGAGGTAAGTAACTTATTCCAGCCAAATGACCCAAGCATGGACCAAATTGTTACTGCCCTTACATCGAACCCCTCAGCTTGTAATGAAGCTGCGATAAGGAATATATGTTTAAACCATCTCAATTGCTCCTCGCGTGTACAGTGCAGATGAACTTCCGATATAACCAGTGGCAAATTGTAACGTCCGCATATCTCACGGAAAAGAACTTCGGCGCCGTGAGGCTCCCGTACGTTCGCTCTTACGGCCTCGATATCGGCATATCGATGTAAGCCGTTACCGCCATGAGTATGTAACGGATAATTAGATAAATTTTCATCCAGGTACCGCTCTGATGTTAGATAGTAATTTACCCCTATCACATCAGGTGGGCAGGGGTTACAAAGGAAAAATTGAAGCGCTGATTCTTTAATACCAAGGCGCATAAAATATCTCCATAACGGGTGTTGCTGATCAAATGAGCCAGTGAGAATATCAAATGTCAACCAGCGTCGATGATTCTCAAATACAGCCTGGTATGATAATATCGGTGTGCTGTAGGTTTTCCCGAGATCCTCTGTTTGGATAAGCCTTGCAGAAGGATTTGTTTTGCGGATTTCGCCCATTGCTAACACTATTGCCTTCAATTGAATCAGCAACATTTTAATAAAACTTACATCATTAGTCTTGTGCGGAAACCAAAGGCCATATAACCCTGAAAAACGAGCTGTGGTGAGAGGTTCATTGATGGGTGTATAATCCGTTACCCATGGAAATTCCCCTGCTACAGTTGCCGCGTACGATGCAAATTTGGCTGGAAATTCCTCATCCAACAAATGTGTAAACATAGGGCCGCTTCCATGATGTAATAAGCCTACAATGGGGTTTATTTTGGCATCTCGTAACTTCATTAAATGAGCTTCGGCCCATGAAAAATCAATTATAGTATCTTGGTGTGGTTGATGTCTTTCCCATAAAACGGGGAACCGCAAAGCTTTAATCCCGGTCGCGATGACCGAGTCCAGATCTTCCGGACGATTATAAAATCCTCCCATATCAAGTTGATCAAGATACTTGTCGTTAACTCTGTTGATCGTACATTCGAGGCCGCCCCACACCGCAGGCAAGGGCGATTTTACGTCTGCTTCCTTCATAACACGAGTATTAAGCAACTGAGCGGAACCCTTCCTTTTTTTCAGACAATTCACTTATGGCAAGTTGAATCCGTTCCATCATATTGCGGGTCGTATTATCCCACGAAACATCGATAAGAAATTTATCAACTTCGGATAGCCATTCCTGGTAGGCACGGGCATCTTTGTTAATTTCATTTTCTGCCGCCGCGATAAATTCTTGGGCATTATCAGCTATGTATACAAGGCCTTTATCAGCATAAGGAGTTACAACATCCATAATAGACGAGGATATAACTGGTTTACCCGCAGCCAGATATTCAGGAGTTTTTGTAGGACTGATGTATTTAGTAGATTCGTTTTTTTCAAATGGAATGATAGCCATATCCCACCCCGAAAGATACATAGGCAATTCTTTATACGTCTTGCTTCCAAGGTAGTGAATATTTTCACGGCGCGGAAGATCTTCATCATTGATCTTCACCACTGGTCCGAGTAAGATGAGCTGCCAGTCGGGGCGAAGTCTTGCAACCTCCTCAATTAATCCGATATTAAATCTTTCATCAATTACCCCGTAAAAACCTAAACGGAACCCGGAAATATCCTTCTGATCAATCGGGTCCTGGTCGTTAACCCGACCAACAGCAAAATGATCTTTATCAATACTGCTTGGGAAGGGATAAATATTGTGATGAGAATTCTTTTTCGCCTGGTATAAACTATGCCCACCAGTGAATACTAAGCCTGCACATCCAAACAATTCAGTCTCCAACAATTTTAACTCGGCAGGAGCAAACTTAAAAGCTGAAAGTTCATCCATGCAATCATAAATAGTAAGTCGTGGTTTGAGATGGTTGGTAAATTTTAAAGCCATTGGTGTGTAATACCACGCTATGAAATTTTCAATGTTGCGCTTCACAAACAGTCGGTCTAGAAGTTTTCTTTGCCTTGAATGAACCGAATTTTGATCTTCGTGCCCATGCTGCAACACGGGAGTTACAATCCATACGTTCTCGCCAGATAACGAAATGCTTATATCGTCCGCACCATCATGAAATAAAGGTTCTTCAATGAAGAACACTCTGAACGTTTTGGCCATTCGGCTCATAATGTGTTGAGGTCGCTGATAAACGAAATCCCATCTTAGGTGGCAAAAACAAACTAAATCGGAAACTCCGGATTGAATAGTTTCCTTAATTGATTGTTCAATTTTCATGTTTATAAGTTTAAAACATTTCAGCTAATTCACAACTCTACCCAGTTATATCTAAACTTTTATTGAGGACAAAAAAGAGGACGATCAACGTGAGGGTTACAAGATTAGCATGTTAAAATTATGCCAGCGTGCTCACTGATGGGAAAGTTGTTGAGACTCCACGCTATAGACCGCCCGTTTTCTTATTTTGTGGAAATTTTACCACAAATGGCACTTGTTATTGGTAGATATCCGAGTCAACGGAAGTTTGCTGTTGTTTCTAAGAGTTTAATTTGTTGAATAGTTATCTACAGCGAACCATTCTCGTCCACCAATGCTTTAATAACAGATAAAGGATTTATGAGAAAGGGTGTGGATTTTATTGTAGACGCACGACGCAGGTATAAGGCAGGTATAGGAAAAAAGTCGATCCCTTACCCGGAATACTTTCGGCCGTTATAAAGCCACCATGATTATGAATGATCTTCTTGCATGTAGCAAGGCCGATACCAGTTCCTGCATACTTTTCCCGGCTGTGAAGCCTCTTAAACAACCCAAAAATTCGGTCTGCGTATTCTGCTTCAAAACCGATTCCATTGTCTGTCACGCTTATCTCCAGGTAATTTTCTATGGCGGAATTTGTTTTAAACCTGAGTGATTTTGCATCGATAAGGCGTGATGATATTGCTATTTCGGGAGTTACGTCGGGGCTTTGGTATTTAATTGCGTTACTTAAAAGGTTCATAAAAAGTTGAAGAAACTGGAAGCGAACAACCTTTATAAGGGGCAAACTTTGCAATTTCAGAATTACTTTTCTTTCCTCAACCTTATCAATGAAGGAATTTTTTACTTCCTCTATCAGTTCGCTGAGCTTAACAACAGACAATTCCTGTGATTGAGTAGTGTTCTGTGAATAATCAAGCAGATCCTGTAGAAGACTCTGCATACGGGCCGAAGCAGTAAATATCTTATCCAGGTCCTTTGCAATCGCGGGGGATATAGCACTATCATTTTGCTCTATAATTCTCAAACTGTATGTTTGAATCTTTCGAAGCGGTTCCTGTAAATCATGACTTGCGGCAAAATTGAATGATTCGAGTTCCTCATTACTTCTCTCTAGTTCAAGATTTTTTAATTCAAGCTGATCTGTTTTTTTCTGTAGCTCAAGTTGAATAGTTTTTTGAACTGAAATGTCGCGAATAAATGCGATAAATACGGGAGTGCTGTCCTGCATCGATTCCGCTACAGTTAAGGAAATATAAATTTCCTTTTTATTTTTACTGCATGCGCTTAATTCAAGCGTTCTATTAAGAATATGCGGTTGGCGGGTTGACAGATAACGTTGCATACCCTTTTCGTGTCCTTCCCTGTATCTTTCCGGAACTATTACATTCGATAAGGATTTACCTACTACCTCGTCGGTTTCCCAACCAAAGATTTCCTCGGCTTTAGGATTCCACAACGTTATAATATTTTCAGCATTGATCACTATCACAGCGTCGGGTGCATTACTTATCAACTTCTGAAAACTTTGTTCTTTTTCTTCAAGATTCTTACTTAAAACATGTTCCTTCGTGATGTCCTGGCATGTTCCGTTGAGGCGGATGGGAACCATTGCTGCGTCTAAAATTAATTCCCCTTTTCCTTTTAGCATTTTTTCAGTTCCATCAGCCGCGATAATAGGTAAAAAGTAATCCAGTGCCTTTTTTGTTTGCAGAGAAAGTTGAATTTCTGAAAGTCTCGCATCCCGGGCATCAGGATGCACAAATGACATAAAGCGGTCAAAGCTTATCTCTTCGCTTTGTGGTTGTAGGCCATAAATGCGGTACATCTCGTCGGACCATATAATCTTACCGTCCGGGATACTCCAACTCCAATTGCCCAGGTGCGTTAGTGCCTGAGCTTGTTTGTGTAATACTTCACTTTGCCGGATTTGATTTAGTAATTTATACTCTTTGGTGATGTCCATTACCGTACCCTTCATGCTGACAGCTTTCCCATCTTCAAATTTTATTTTCCCTCGGGACCATATTCTCTTTTCTATGTTATTTTTGATGTATGTATATTCACTTTCAAAAAGTCCATTTTCAGCAAATGCCTTATTTAACGCGAGTTTCAGACCTTCCCGGTCGTCTTCAGCGACTTCATCAATAAAAGACTGAAGGTCGCGCGGGCCCTCCAGCTGTAGAATTCGTACGGCCCCCGGGGTATACTGTGAGTTACCATCCCTGAGATCCCACAAAAAGCTGCCCATATCTGCTAATTCCTGTGCTTCGAGCAATTCATTTCTTTTAATCTCAAGTTCAAGATTGATCTTATTAATCCTTTCCTGCTGAATGGAAAGATAGGCATTGAATGAGGCTGACTCACTTGCAGCAAGAAACCTGTCAAGTTCTGTCATTATTTCGTTGAACAGGTAAGGGTCTTCCGTATAACCACGAAGAAAACTTCTGAATGCCGTTCTGCGTACCAGTGATATAAGCGTTATATCTTCTACTAATACCTCATCACGTTCTATAGCAGGTAACTGGTTGGATATGAAATTTTCGGTGGAAAGTGTTATATATTCATTGACATCGTTGTTAATAAAACTCGTGAGTAACTCAGTATTGGTAACTCTACTAAGATTTTCAAAATCTTTGTCAGAAAAAGACGAAAAAAATCTAAGCAGGGGTAGGTTTTCCAGCCGCGAGAGTCTGAGCAACTCGGCACCAAGCTCCATCAGTTTGTTACTTAACAGCCACTCTGCGTAACCCGGCAGATGCGTTAACCGTATTTCCTTAGCATTTTCTAACCCCCCGGTATTCCTATTTGTTTCAAGATTCATGTACCGTCTTTTAATCAGGAAATTACATAATTATCCAATGGCTGGTTTGCTGAAATTAAATTAAAATCGACCGCGAATACCTTTTCTATTAAGGCAATTGCTCCGCGAAAACTGTTTGGCTTTCGAATATAAAAGTGAGCTCCGATAGTATGAGTATCACTAATGTCTTTCTGCAAAGTGGAGGTTGAATACATTATAACTGGTAAGCTTTTAAATTTTGGATTATTCCTTATTTCCTGCAGGCACTGTTTACCCGTTTTGCCAGGCATATTTAAATCGAGGAAAAGTAACGTGGGCGAAGGAACCCCGTGTGAAGTCAAATGTTGCATGAGTTCTAACCCGTTTCTCACCGCGGTAACTTTTATTCCTGAACTGATTTCGGAAATAGCTTCCTGGAACAATTCACGATCGTCCGAATCATCATCGGCTAAGAGAATATTAATTTCAGAAGCGGCAGTTCTTTTAAGCCCGGCATCGCTGATCCCAATCAACTGGTTGTTTAGCTTTATCTTCTGTATTATGGAAGAAAATAAAATCAAAAGCCGAGGTTGTTGCCATCCAGGAATCCACGTTGCTGAAAGTGAGGGTGCTGCATAATCATTATAAGAAATCATGTTGAAACGCATGGGACAAATTGAACACAATATTAAGATTTTCTCTTAAAGACTATCAAGATTCCTACATATCTAGTTTCTCCTGATATGAAAGCGGTTTATAATATTGATAAGGCAGATCCCCGCGAAGTTGTCTTCATTGGTCTAAGTAGCTTTTACTATGTCTGGTAATATACCTGCTCGTTTCAACCCTGAAAGCCAGTGAGTGTCCGAGGCTAACTAATATTCCTTGGCCGATCCTGACCTGCCGGATCAGGTAATGATCATATCGTTCTTGTTAGAGCTTTCGGAACGTATTGTGTAGAGTAAAGTGGCTTTCCCCGCAAAGGGAGGGTTAGAGGATAGTAAAGTAACTGCCTTCAAAAAGTTAGCAGACTTTCTAAGCAAAAGTATTTTATTCCTATATGGAACCGTTAGTGCATCTCATCCCCGATGAAGTACAAAGAAGTAACCAAGCAAGGTAATTACCATACGACATGCAAGTGCTATTTAAGTCCACCAATTAAGGCTAATACTTAAGGCAAAGAGATTAAAACAAATGCTCATTGGTAAGTTTCGTTGATTCTTGCATGATCACCAAATTAAACATCAAGGCACGCATACTCATGCACACTTTCCAAATTTAGTGCAAACATTCTTTTTGCTTCTTCCATGCTTATCTCACTTCCGTGGGCGAACGAAAGCATTAATGAAGCAAAAGATTCACTTAATGGATCCTGAGCTCCGAATCTTTGTGCCTGTATTGTTTCCTCTGGCACAAACTCGAGTTCGAATTTCTTACCGTGGGCAGTTTCAAAGATCTTCACTACTTCTAATGGACTTAATGCTTCAGGACCTCCAAGTTCAAAACTTTTATTTACGGTTTCTTCATTTTGCAGCGACGCAACCGCAAAGTCTGCAACGTCTTTAACCGCTATCCACGATATCTTGTTCTCACCCTTCCCATAAATCGTGGCCTTCGCATTGCGGTGATCAAAGCCTAACGCCGGGCTGAGCCAGGATTCCATATAAAATGTAGGCTGAAGAATAGTATATTTAAGGGTACTCTCCGCTAATAGCTTTTCAACCTTTCGCTTTGCTTTTTGTAACGGGGAATCTATTGACATGTGGCAAAAATAAATATAAATAAAGCGTTGAACACCGCCTGCGACAGCCGCCTTCACCAGGTTCGCCTGTCCTTCATCATCTACCGTTTGGATGCAATCGCCTTCCTGGCGGGAGAAGGTACACGACACTGTTGAAATTACTGTTGACACCCCTTCGAGGGCCTTTTCGATCGACGACTGATCTTTCAAATCGGCTTGGATTATCTCAATTCCTTTAGCCTTAAATTCTTCAATCTTAACCCGGTTTGAACTGGCACGAACAAGTGCCTTGACGGAAAAATTTTCCGAAACTAATTTGCTACAAATTTCACTTCCCAGAAACCCTGTTGCTCCCGCAACGAGCACGGGTGAATTGTTAGAATTATTCATGATGATTTATTTTAATTTGAATACCGCATTTATTTTTGCAGAGGTCCGCACAAGGTGGCGAAATAAGGGTTTTAACGGATACCAGATGAAGGACGTATATCTAAAGTAAATAATATATCCGAGATTGCAAATCCTGGGAGACTATTTAAATTTGAAGTACAGCGCAGTAGAGTTCACAGGCAATTCGCGCTATCCTTAAAGGTAAGTGGGTGCCTTGTAGCTTTAACGGCAATTAATTAATTGTGCTTGCCCTTCGGAGGATATAAAAGACGTAGAGCATTGAAAATAGCCTGGTGCGCAATTGTTGCATGATCTTCAGCAGGCAGATAATCAAAAAAAATACGCAATTGATTTGTTTTGTCAGCCTGCAATTTTTCCGCAAGTAGATTTGCATCAACCTCCATTACATGAGGGTGCTTGCCTGGTGTAAGACCTTCCTTACCTACCCCAATATACACGGCAATCTGGTGCTGCAGTTTGTTATTTAAAATGAGCGTATCCGTCAGGAGCGAACCATCATTCCACCAAAGGCTTGGGCTAACTATGATATACTTCTGAAATAGTTCCGGCTTCTTAAAAAGAATTTCGGTTGCAAGTAAGCCGCCGAGCGATTGCCCAATTATAGTTCTCAATCCTTTTCCGCCGTATTTAGATGCAATAAATGGTTGTAATTCCTTTTCAATAAAACGTATAAAATTATTTGAATGACCCGATTCAGGATATTTTTCTTTTTCAGCAATAACATTGGAGGGGAAAGTGAAATCTCTCCGGCGGTTGACAGTTGCGATGCCAACAACGATAG
>JANXYS010000080.1 GCA_025355935.1 Chitinophagales bacterium
CGGAATTAAAATGTAATATCATCTTCCAGCCTCATTTATTTACCAGGACCAGGGACCTTGCGGATGAATTTGCGGCCGTATTAAAACTTGCAGACGAAACTATTCTCTTGCCGGTTTATCCTGCCCGGGAATTGCCGGTCGAAGGAGTAAGCAGTGAACTAATACTTGATAAAATGCTGAATGCATCCCGAAGTATAAAATCTAAAGATGAAGTGCTTGTTTGGGTTAAGCAAGAGAGACCAGCGCTATTAATCACCGCCGGCGCGGGAGACATAGACATGCTGGTTGAACCCATAAAAAAAATATTGCTGGCAAATGCGTAATCAAAAGTTAGATATTAAAAGTGTTCTGTTCACCATTCTGTGGGTTCTTATCGGCATGGCAACAATAGTGCTGTCGGTGGCTGCGGTAAATCGCCAGGATGAGAAATTGTGCAAAGCTGTTGCCATAAATATCAGTGCAGTCGGAACCAACTACTTCATTGATAAAAAAGACATATTGGATATTGTAAATGAAAGTGCTGGAGAGAAACCTGCAGGACGTCCGATAACTTCATTTAACCTTGCACAAATTGAAAAAACTTTAAAGCAGGATGTTTGGGTAGAGGAAGCTAATCTTTATTTTGATAATAACGATATTCTGCAGGCAAGTGTCTCGGAACGAGTACCGGTGGCCCGCATATTTACAAAAAGTAATCAGACCTTTTACATTGACAGCGCAATTAAAATGTTGCCTCTGAGCGACAAATTTTCTGCCCGCCTGCCAGTTTTCACAGGATTTCCATCAGATTCAAAAGTGTTAAGCCATGCCGATAGTAGCCTGATGTTGGCAATAAGGGATATCAGTCTGAGTTTGCAAAGAGATGATTTCTTAATGGGAATGATTGATCAGGTTGATATCACCGCCGACAGAACATTTGAACTTAGTCCAAAGATCGGAAACCAGGCAATTCTCTTTGGTAATGGATCTGACATTGATTCGAAGTTCAAAAAACTTAAACTTTTTTATAAAAAGGTAATTACCAATACGGGCTGGAATAAATATAGTTTGATTGATCTTCAATACAAGGACCAGGTTGTGGCTAAAATAAGGGGTAAGGAGGAGGTTAGCGCAGACTCAATAAAGGCCTTACAGCTGCTGAATTTCATGGCGAGTACGGCAGCCATGCATGCGGCT
Source organism: Chitinophagales bacterium (assembly GCA_025355935.1). Classification (GTDB taxonomy): domain Bacteria; phylum Bacteroidota; class Bacteroidia; order Chitinophagales; family Chitinophagaceae; genus Ferruginibacter. The sequence continues at coordinate 1,177 of JANXYS010000080.1, forward strand.
GATTCTGTAAGAAGGATTCTGCAGGAAACAGAAAGTAATGTTACAGATGTAGCAACTATTCAGCATTCGGTTGAAAGAGATGAAGGGCCAGACATGACAGAGGATAATTATCCGATGAATAAGCCTTCTGTTGCTTTCGCACCGGTAAAGACGATGCCAAGGGTTATAACAGTAGCCGCAGTACCTGCGATAAAAACCACACCGGCGAAAAAATTAGTTCTGGTTAAAACTGCCCCTACAGCGAAGTTTCCGGTTAAAGCCGCCCGTATGCCGATAGTTAAAAAGGCTACGCCAGTTTTGAAGCCTAAATTACCGGCGAACAGGGTGCAGGTATCCGCACAGACTTCAAAGCAAAAACCCAAGGTAATTATGCCTAAAAAAAATGATTACTAATTTTTAAATAACTTAAATAACACACACATACACATACAAAACACACATTTATGAATCAGGAACAACCAGTAATTGTTGGATTAGACATTGGGACAACCAAAATTGCCGCCATCGCCGGACGAAAAAATGAATTCGGTAAGTTGGAGATTCTCGGCTTTGGCCGTGCCAACAGCAATGGTGTACAGCATGGCATGGTCCTCAACATTGACCAAACCATTAAAGCTATTCAAACGGCTTTGGAAAACTGCTATGCTTCAAACCCAAACCTCGAAATTGGTGAAGTTTATGTAGGTATCGCAGGACATCACATAAAGAGCCTTCAAACACGCGGAGATATTGTTCGTCAGCAGAATGAGGAGGAAATACGCCAGGAAGAAATTGATAAACTGATTGCAGACCAATATCGAACCTATATACCTGCGGGCGACCAGATCATTGATGTAATTCCGCAGGAATTCACGGTAGATAATTTTCAGAATATTCCTAATCCGATTGGATATAGTGGTGTTAAAGTGGGTGCTAATTTTCATATTATCACTGGTGATAAGAATGCTATTCGTAACATTAATCGTAGTGTTGATAAGGCCGGATTAAAAACTAAGGATCTTGTTTTACAACCGCTTGCATCCGCCGCGGCAGTTATGTGCGACCAGGATCTTGAAGCCGGTGTGGCGATTGTTGACATTGGTGGCGGCACTACCGATATTGCCGTCGTGCGCCAGGGTGGAGTCGAAGGTACCAAAATGTTTGCCATT
>JANXYS010000094.1 GCA_025355935.1 Chitinophagales bacterium
AACCCTACCGCCACGACTACTTATACCGTAACCAAAACAAACACTTCAACCGGTTGTTTCGGCACAGCCAGTGTAACGGTCACCGTAAACACTGATCTACCGCAAACTCCAACGATTTGCGTAATTCAACCATCTCTGTGCGGACCTACAACAGGTACCGTTACTATAACCAGCCCATTGGGTACAGACTATGAATACAGTATTGATAATGGCGGAACCTGGCAGGCTAATCGCGTATTCAGCAATTTAGCTCCCGGTTCAGTAACTGGTATCAAAGTTAAGAGAGTTAGCTCTGGTTGTATTTCAGCTGCCGTAAGTTGTGATGCATCCAATTGCACAGCACCAACTACAATTGCAAAATCACAAACTAATTCCAATTTCATAATTACAAGTGATCAAGTAACAGAACCAACAACAGTAAACGCATATCCGAATCCTTTCAATGATAGAGTAAGATTTGTGGTGAAAACTGCTCAGGCTGGAAACGCAACTTTGGAAGTATTTAACATGCTCGGTCAGAAAGTAAAGACTGTTTACCATGGCCTTGTATCTGCGGGCATTAATAACTTTGACTTGATCTTGCCCGGCCAGAAAAGCTCCAGTCTGACCTATAGATTCAGTATTGGTGAAAAAAGGGTAACAGGTAAACTAATGCAGATTACCCAATAATAAAAATCTAAATGCTCATACAAAAGGCCGCCTCAAAAAAAGGTGGCCTTTCGTTTTATAAAGCTGTAAAGTTCCAATTTAGGAATGATGGTCCATTATGTCAGCCTCACTTTCAAATAGTAGCATTTTACATAATTTCTATCGGCAGAAGCCTAGTTTCAGTAAGCTCCTACCTTAACGACTTTACTAAACGATGTGGGTCTTTTCCGGTCTGCGGAAATGCGGATGAGAGTAGAAGCGGCAATATCATATGCTCTGTCGATTGATTCATATTTGATTGCTTTTATCATCAGACTTGTTGATCAATTTGAACGAAAAAGCTTCACCAACTATGGTGAAGCTTTTTATATTAATGTTTTCGCGCAAATTATTATTTTGGAAGTAGTACATGGTCAACAACATGAATAACGCCATTACTTTGATTCACGTCTGCAATTGTTACTGTGGCCACTCCACCTTTCTCATCTGTTAAAATAACATTTTTACCACGCATAGACGCGATTAAATTTCCGCCAGCTACGGTTTTTAAAGTTGCGGTTCCACGACCAGCTTTGATAAGTTTCATTATCTTCTTAGCAGAAAATTTGCCGGCAACAACATGGTAGGTAAGGATACCAGTTAGAGCTGCTTTATTTTCTGGTTTTACTAATGTAGCAACTGTTCCTGCGGGTAGCAAATCAAAGGCTGCGTTTGTAGGTGCGAATACAGTAAAAGGGCCGGCACTCTGTAAGGTTCCAACAAGGTCGGCGGCTTTAACTGCGGCAACCAAGGTTGTGTGGTCTTTACTATTTACAGCATTTTCAACGATGTTTTTGGTAGGGTACATTGCTGCACCTCCAACCATTACCGTCTTTACCCTTTGTGCCGAAACTGCTGTCGAAAACAACGCGATGGTTGCCATCAAAAAAATACTCTTAATCTTGTTCATAAATTATTTGTTGGTTAAAAATTTTGATTTCATTCATGTACGACACCACAAAAACTTTGGTTTTAAAAAGGTAAAAAAAAGCTTGAGTCATTATGAGTCTGATGATCACTAAATATCTTTTTTATCACCTATAGCCAAAAAGCAATCTTAAAAACAAGATGATCAGCGCGCGCGTTTATAGGTATGCAGCCACAAAACTGCATATTTCAATAGTCACTTTTTTCTTTAGGCTTAGGTTTTACAGCCGGTTTCTTATCGTCAGATTTTATAGGGGTCGTAGGCGGAGGTAATACTATTGTTGTTGGAGCGACGTCTTTTTTGTCTTCTTTTTTGGGTACCGATCTAACTGGACTGTCCTGCCTCGCTGCTTCAGGATCTGCACTCATAAAATCGCCGGCATCGCCATTCCCATTATTCTCCATAAGGCTATCACCACTTTTTAAATAACGGTCGAAATTTGAGTCTGCAAATATAGGATCGTTTTTTAATTCGGCTGGTGCATCAAATTCTTTCTGCCGCCCGTAATTCAACTTCTTATCAGCATATGTTTTGGCCATGAATATTCCCCATCGGGGAGCAGACATTTCCGCGCCACCAGCATTATTCTGGTAGATAGGAATAAATGGATCTGAACAACCTACCCATGATCCGGCTAACAACTCCGGCGTATAACCGATGAACCATCCATCAGTATTAGCATTGGTAGTACCAGTTTTTCCAGCCTTCTGGACCGGGATATCGTAGTTATTAAGTGAATGTGCCGTGCCCGACTTTACAACGCCTTCCATAAGTTTCACCATTGTATAATCATCCACTTCGCCAATTACCTGTTTGCTTTGTGCAACAGGAAACTCATGAAGGAGGTTGCCATTTTTATCTTCGATCCTCGTCAGGTAAACCGGCTCAGTATTGTATCCCTTGTTGGGAAACATAGTATATGCCTGTAGCATTTGCATCATAGGAATCTCAGCTGCACCCAACGCGATTGAAGGATACGGGGGAATGTTTACTGCGACGCCACACTGCTGGGCAAACTCAATAGTGCGCTTCACCCCGATAACAGCCATCAAATGCCATGCAGCACCATTTAGAGATTTAGCAAGACAATAAGCCATCGTACCGCCCCCGGTACTAATTGTTTTTCCACCGAGCGTCAGAGGGCCGCCGGGGATAACAGTCTCCGGGGTATATCCTGCATCTGTAACCGCAAGTGTATATAGCAACGGTTTAAAAGTTGAACCTACCTGGCGCATTGCCAGGGCATTATCATACTTAAACCAGCGGTAGTCTGGTCCGCCCACCCAGGCTTTAACCTCACCTGTTTTAGGATCCATCGCGACAAAGGAAGTCTGCAGTAATTGTTTGTGGTATTTAATGGAATCTATCGGGGTCATGATGGTATCCTTCTCATGCTTATCATTTCCCCACCAGGAGAATATTTTCATTTTTACGGGTACTGTAAACGATTTTCGAATAATAGCTTCATCTATATCGTCTTCCTTCATGTTCTTCCAGCGCTCACTAAATTTCATAGCTCCTTCAAGAATGTTTTCTCTCCCTTTCCATAATTTTTCAGACCGTCCCTTCAACGATGCGTTCAACTTTTTCTGAAGTACCGGAAGGTGTTGGATGGTGGCTTCTTCAGCATATTTTTGCATCCTGGAATCAATAGTTGTATATATCTTCAACCCATCGCGGTAAAGATCGAATGACTCTCCGGTTTTTGGATTAATGTTTTCTTTACACCACTTTTTCATTACGTCAATAAGCATCCGACGGTAGTACGGAGCAATGCCCAAATTTTCATCTATCTGTTTGTAGTTTGTAATAAGAGGTTTCGCTTTTAGACGGGTTGCTTCTGCTTCTGTAATATAATGCTGTTTACAGTCTACCATTCTTTCGATAACAGTATTGCGCCGGTTAATTGATTTTTCAGGGTGACTAATTGGATTATAAATAAAACCTTTGAGCATGCCTACAAGCACGGCTGCTTCCTCGATCGATAACTCTTTAGGTTCTTTCTGGAAATAGGTTCGGCTTGCATTCCTAATACCGTATACGTTTCCCCATGGAGCCCGGTTGAGATAAAGAGTAACAATTTCCTCTTTTGTAAAATTGCGTTCAAGCTTAACCGCTATAATCCATTCTTTTAGTTTATCAATGCCTCTTTTCAAGAAATTTCCACGGCCCTGATGAAGAATCATTTTGGCTAGCTGCTGGGTAATAGGACTACCACCACCGTCCGTACCAAGTTTAAGAACGGCACGTGCTACGGCACGGGGGTCGATACCTGAATGCTCATAAAAATTCTGATCTTCTGTTGCAATGAGAGCATGAATTACATTCAGAGAAATTTCGTTGTATTTAACCTCACTCCTGTTTTCACTATAATATTTTCCCATTAATAATCCATCAGCGCTGATTACCTCACTGGCAAGATCAGCTTCGGGATTTTCGAGTTCCTGCAGCGAAGGCATTTTACCAAATACTCCGCCGTTAGCACAAATAAAAAGCAGAATAACGAGCGCAAGACCGATAAAGAAGATGCGCCATAAAATTTTCACAGAACGGATCATGGTGTAAAGAGATTAGAAAGAAAAAATTAATGATTAATGCTAAAATTTGTTACCGAGGTTGGCGTTCAATAACTTCCTATAAGCCGGCAGGTCCTTATTAGTTTTTAAAACCTGCAGGTTACTCTCTGAAATGATCATGAAAGAATATTTTGCTGCCTGCAACCACGAAACTTCAGTTGGTGCTGCCTTTTTTACCTTATCGAAATATTTTTCCGCGGCTACCGCATCTTCAAACGGTCCAAATAACAACAACGTTTTTTCGGCGTCAATCGCATCGCGCGTTATAACCAGGTTTTGCGTATAATAACTTTCTTTGTTGTACCTGTTGAAAGCATTTTTAGCTTCATTGATATACACCCCATCAACTTTATCCAGGATCATTGTTACGTAATGTGGCTGATCTGCTTTAAAAACAAATGAACCATTCACGTATTGATCCGGGACTTTAATAATCGAATCGCGTAAGATGCCTGGTTTAATGGCAGGTTTAATTATTACGGTTTTAGGTTCCGCAGGTTTTTGAACGGGAACGCCAGGGGCTGCATTGCTTTCGTCCACGAAAATCGCCTTGTCTTCTTCCGCCCTTGTTACCGCAAGGTTCGTCAGGTACTTCTCAATTGAATCACGCCTCGACAACACATCGATCATCGTTGAGGCCTTATCATGAAGCGGTGATGAAGGATAGAGTTCCTGCAGGTTATTTAGAGTAGCAATTGCGTTACTGTCTTTCCTCTCTTTTATATAATACATCGACTCGATATACAATAATTGAGGGGTCCAGTAGTTGCTTCCATTTACACTATCGGCCAATTTCTTTGCAGTAATTGCTGCCTCAAAATTGCCCTCAATGAACATATTATAAATACCTTCATAGCGGTGGGTAACTTCAGGATTTTTCTTATTTGGTTCGAGAAGTGAAGGGTTAAGTAATTTTATGGCGGACGCAGAAGTAGAATATTTAGTTGTTACAATATTCTTATAATATGCAGCCTTACCGCTATTTCCAAGTTTTGAATAACAATAATATAGTCCGAGGTAGGCTTCGGCATCTTTTTCACTTCCTGCAAATCTTTCCAGGTATTGGGTATAATTACCGATCGCTTCATCGTAATCAAACAATTCGTTTTGAAAAAGTTCAGCGAGCGCGAGCATGTTCACGGCGATGACTTTGTTACTGCTATCCATCTTTTCGGTAGTCAGAGGGATATCGGCCAGGAGAGCGTCATAACTATTTTTTACGATTGCATTTCCACCTTCCGTCAGGGTTCCAAATGGGGTTAACGGTTTTGCAAGATCAGGATCATCAAAAGTTCCAGGGGGTATCTGGGAAATAAGCGCATTGCTTTCAACCGCGCTTCTGCGCCGCCAGTTATCAACGTTACTGCGCTTACCCCACTTACTTTTAAATTCACTTACGCCGCGGGAGCGAAGACTGCTGTTATAGAAGTACCATTCGCCTTTTGAGTTATTTGTAAATAAGTCAACAGGTGCTGCATTGCTGTTGCTAAAACTAATAGGCATTACTCCGTTACCGTTATCCTCCTCTTTCATTCCCATTTCCTTGCGGTACTTTTTAACGAGCTTTTTAAGAAGGGCATCCCTTTCCGCGGGTGCCAATGCGGCAATATCCTGCAAGCTATCCTGGCGATTTATGGCGAGAATGTGCGATACAATCTTCCTGAGTGTTTCTTTCCGTTCGGAAAGGTCAGAAACTTTATCAGCAAGTAGTTTATCTGTTAAGTCCAGACTGTCATAATAATTATGGGCATCCAGGTAGCGCTTTTGGGTATAGGCAATGTCACCCAACTTTAAAAATGACTTGTTGCGATAAGCGGAGGCCGTAGAAGTAGTATACCTTATACTTTTAAGAAACATTCCTTCTGCATTAGATGTATCAGGAATCTGCATTGTTAATTGGCCTGTACTATAGTAAATTATATCGCGATAGCTCTCATATTTGTCCCTGCGTGCCATCTTCAACAGTGTTGCAATACTGTTGTTTAAAGCAGTAATATTCCCGTTATTACGCATCATCTTGGCGTCGTTAAGCCGGGCATAAATATCCATCACCGGGTTGGTAGTATGTTTAGATACCTTATCATAATAAACAGATGCCTGGTCGTAGTAACCCTTCTCCTCGTAAAGTTGCGCAAGCAAAA
>JANXYS010000110.1 GCA_025355935.1 Chitinophagales bacterium
CAAACAAGGGATGGCTTATATATGCAAAGATGTTAAATGCCGAAAAAAAAAGAGGGACCAAATAAAAATAAGGTCCCGTTTTAAATCCAATATCCTATGAAAAACCGAGAAAGGATATTCATTTTTTGTGCCAATACAAAAACATGTGGGAAACGTGTATAATTTTGAACCATGATTTGAGGGTTGCAGTTGTGAATTTTTAATCTGTGCGGTAGTTTTGAGACCTAAAATTTTACAATTCCGGAAGCACTAATTCACATGTTATCCTCCCTGGAAAGTGGTGTAGTTATTCTGGCAGGCTTTATGTATGACTCAATTTTGTCATTAAAACAATTCTATGAATATAATTGTCCATATGAAGTTAAGTGGGGAAGATGTTGCCGCATTGGTCACGGATATACCACATAAACAGCATAGTATGTATAAAGTAACTATGGAATCCGGTTATAATAATATTTTCTTCACAGATGTTGAATCGGGCAATTGGGTTGAAGAAGACCTTGGTTTTACCAAGCTTGCTAAAAAAATAGGAGTAGAAATTTGTAATTACTCCCACCGGTCAGTGCACGTTCCCAAATTATTAATGTGGCATACTTTCTACAAGGAGGGAAAGCAGGTTACTTTTGGCGCGTTTAATTTTATGAATGCAGATCAGAAGATGTTCGAGATCTACCACTCTAACAGGAAGTATATGTTTACTCTTGTGCAGCAAACACAGGAAGATTGGCAGGTGTTAGGAAACGACTATATTGATATTGATGCGATTGATTGTGTATTTATTGAGCATGTAATCAAAGTAATAGCCCCTTACACTTATCAGTAATTACCGGTACAATTATTAATTATTGGAGTCCTCGTAACTCTTAATCTTATTATAAAGCGTTTTCCTATCTATTTTCAAAATTTCGGCTGCTTTAGTTTTATTGTAATTAACCTCCTTCAGGACATTCATAATTGCCTCATATTCTGCTTTCGAAGCAGCATCTTTTAGATCATAGTCTTTTTTGGGGGCTTCCTTATCCATAACTTTTGCAGGCCCTATAAAATTTCCCGTTGATGACAGGGGAGAAGCGTCGGCATTAGTTATCTCCCATGGCAAAGTATTAGCAGAGATTTGACCTTCCTGCGTAAGCAGTACTGAGCGACGCACGACATTCCTGAATTCACGCAAATTCCCAGGCCATGGATAGTTAATAAACATTTGCATGACTTCAGGGCTAAAATCCTCTATGTTCCTATTTAGTTCTGCCTTAGACTTCTGAAGGAAAAAATTTGCGAACAAGGGTATATCTTTCCTTCGTTCCCGCAGGGGTGGCAGATTGATTGAAAATTCATTAAAACGATGGTATAAATCTTCCCGAAACCTGCCTTTACGATAAGAATCCTGCAAATTTTCATTTGAAGCGACAATAATCCGTACGTCAACCGGCATTTCTTTGTTGCCCCCAACTCTTTTGAATTTCCTTTCTTGGATCACTCTCAATAAAGAAGCTTGTATTTCGTACGTTAGATTTGCAACTTCGTCCAGGAACAAGGTACCACCATTGGCTAGTTCAAAATGTCCTTCCTTATCAGTAAGTGCACCTGTGAATGCCCCTTTTACGTGGCCGAACAGTTCACTCCCCGATAACTCTTTTGAAAGTGTACCGCAATCCATCGCAATAAAAGGCTTATCCTTACGATCACTCATAGAATGAATCGTTTTCGCGATTACTTCCTTACCCGTCCCGCTTTCTCCGTAGAGTATTATGCTATAATTGGTAGGAGCTACAATTTCTATTTGTTTGTACAGGTCTTTTGTTGTTGGAGCTTCACCTACAAGAAATTCCTGGTTGTATACTATGGATTTAGTGATTCCCTTAGGAGTACTAGCTTTCTGCATGTTTCCCGTCATGGAACTCACATGCCCGCGATTTGGCTGGTTGATAGCATCGTCGAGCACTTTTAAAACTTCATCCGGAACGAGGGGCTTGGTGATATAGTCGTATGCCCCTAATTTGATAACGTCAACTGCTACCTTTATATCGGAATATCCTGTAATAATTAATACGATAGTATCAGGATTATCTTTTTTTACTTCAAGCAGCACATCTTTACCATCTTTATCGCCAAGGCGGAAATCACATAAAACGATATCAAAATTATTCTCTTTAAACTTAAGCAGGCCTTTTGCAGCAGAATGAGCCATGTCCACTTCGTAACCATTGCGGGTCAAGAACCTTCCGAGAAGTGTGCACATATCCAGGTCATCATCTATTATCAGAACCTTTTTAGCCATTCGTTTTTAAATTTTACAGAATACAAAGATAAGTAAGGTTGTAATTGAAATATACTAGTTAAAAGGTATGTTCTATTTTAATTAATGCAAGGTTACTTCTTCCACGGGAATCTCTTCAACCTTAATCCAAACGGAATATTCACTCGGATATATTTTACCACCGAAGTTAGTAGCATATACCTTTGTAAAAACTGCGCCGAGATAGAGTATGGCGGCACTATAATATACCCAAATCATAATGATCATTACCGATCCGGCCGCCCCGTAAATTGTCGCTAGCTTACTTTTACCAAGATAAAACCCGATACCATATTTTCCAAGCATAAAAAGAAGAGCTGTTATAAAAGCGCCGACCAATACATCCTTCCACCGAATTTTTGCATCTGGTAATACCTTAAAAATGGTAGCGAACAGCAGGGTTGTTATGGCCACTGAGATGACATTATCAATTACATAAATGAAAGTATCTCCCATGCCTGACACCAGCTTATCGATTTTAGTGCTTAATATTGCAACCAGCGCATTGAGGGCCAGCGATACAATAAGTACAAAGCCCAGGCTAAGGATGAGTGAAAAGGATATCAGCCGGTCGAGTATCAATTTCCACCAAACTTTGCGGCTCTTAATGCGAAGTCCCCAAATTCTATTCAGGGAGTCCTGCATCTCTCCAAAAATTCCAGTTGCACTTACAAGCAGGATGGTGGCTCCTATGCCGGTAGCAACAAAGTTATCTTTGCTAAGATGAATATTTTGGATAGCCCCCTGGATCTGCGTTGCTGCTTCATTTCCAACCATTCCTTTTATCTCCGTGTATAATTCCCCGCTCATTGCCGCTTTCCCGAAAAAAACACTACTCGTAAATAATACTATGACTAATAGGGGCGCCAGTGCCAGAACGGTATAATAGGCTAATGATGCACTGTACTTGAGAACATTATCAGCAATGAACTCGGTAATCACCTGTTTAATAAACCTGAAAAAAAATAGGAATTTATTTTTCATATGCGATGTCTGAGCAATTGCGAGAGTTATACCATGAATGACTTATAAATTCCCACTTTATCACTTGCATTTTCTCAAATGCGAATTTTCGGCCACATTATTAAACTCCGCTGTACTAAAATCCATTCTCTAAAATAAGTATCTCAAAATAAAAAAGACCCTGCTATTTACCCGCAATATAGTGATTATCAGTGGTGTATTATTATTGAAATCTCGCTTTTACTATTAATGACTACACTTTTACAGGGCAAAAACTACTCTTGGCAATAAAATTGAAGTTGAATTCAAACATTTTTTGTCGATATGTACTCTCCCTATCTATCTAAATTTTGAGAATTTGAAAGCGTTGATCATCGACGATGAGTCGGATATTTGTTACCTGTTGAGCACTCTGTTGAAGCAGAAAAACCTTTCTGCAACCTACGTTAATAGCTTGTCTGCGGCAACCAAGGCGTTAGAAGTCAACGTGCCTGAGGTGGTCTTTTTGGACAATCACCTGCCTGACGGGCTAGGAATGAATTATATTCAACACATCAAATTGCATCATCCCGAAACTAAGATTGTGATGATTACTGCCCATGATACTCCTACTGACCGCACCCGCGCTCTGAGCGTTGGAGCTGATTATTTCATCGGTAAGCCTTTTACCAGGGACATTATTTATAAAACAGTGGAACAACTGACTATTTACTCTACATCCAAATAGATTATAAATTTAGTGCCTGTTCCTTCGACGCTCTCAACCTCAATCTTTCCCTTATGATTCAGAATTATATTCTGAGTATTTGTGAGTCCGAGTCCGTTCCCGGTCTCCTTTTTTGTGAAAAAGGGCTCAAATAATTTTGTTATTGTTTCTTCATTCATCCCGGTACCGTTATCTTCAAAGATAATTTTGCACTTAGATAAATCCATCCGAGTGGTAATTTGTAAAATGGCGTTATCAGAATTCATCGCTTCAATGGCATTTACAATAATATTCAGGAAAGCAATCTTCATTTTCTCCTCATCTATGTCTACCAGACGTAAATCCTGAGAGTAATGCTTTTCAATGATAATGTGTTTAAGATTAATTCTATCGGCTGCAAGTTCAAGTGCCTGGTCGATAATATGGTTTACTGATGCTTTTTGGTAAACCAGTTCGGAAAATTTAGTCGCGTTCAGCAAGTTTGAAATGAGTTGGTTAATACGCAGGCTATTTCGCTTTATCATCTCCAGCAGCATAGTATTTTCTTCAGTTCCGTGAATGGATTCTTTTAACTGTTCCGTTGCGAGGTTAATATTTGTAAGCGGATTCCGGACTTCGTGAGCAATGGTGCGGGAGATTCTACCTGTTGCTGCAAATTTTTCTATATTCCTTAATTGAAGGACCTCTTTATTTGCGATGGCTAGCTCATCAACCCGGGACTCAAGTTCCTGTTTATAATTTTCGGATTTAATATTAGCCTCTGAGCGTGCACTTTTTTCTTTCCTGTATGTGGCGAGCGATATAAGCGCAAGTAGAAACGAAAGAACTAAGGAGACCAGGTTTATTACCTCTATAGCTGAGGAAAAACGCGTCATCTTTCCGATACGTAATTGCAAATAACCCTCTTCAGTATACTGCATCAAACGAATCTGACGACGTATCTCAGCCCGGTTGGTAGTCAGGTATTCCATTTTCGAAAGCGAGTCCCGGACTTTGCTGGGACTCGGACTGATCTCCAGAAAATTAAGGGCCGTTTTTAAATTGGCTGTCTTGCGATCAAGTGCCATTTTAATAGTATCCAGGCTTTTTTGTTGTTCCAGGCTTTCCAGGGTAATGTTTCGCAGCAAGTGGTAAATAGAATCGGTGCGAACTGTAGCTACTTTCAAATTACCAGCGAAGGATTCATCACTGGTTGCGAGGTAACCGTGGTAGTTGTACTCGATTTCTTTTACCTCCGATACCAAATATTCAAGGTTGTTTATGACCTTATTAGTATGACCTACAATTTCAGCCTGTTTCATGAGTTGCCGGGCATTACTAAATAGTAATACATAAGAGAGCAATAGCAAGAAGAAGGTTGATATATATCCTATAAGTTTTAAACTCGGAGCCCGGGGCCTCATTTTTTAAATTGATTGCTGAGTGCTATTTTTGCAGCTCAAATTAAGATTAGCAGAAGATTTAAACTATCTCTCACAATTTATCATTAATCAGTTAGATGACTTGTAGAAAATTTTGCTCATTGTTGTAAAATGTTATCTAGTAAGTAAATAATATTCAAACCGGATAATTCTGGCAACATTTTGGCAGAAGTATTTTTACAATATTTAATAATTCTTAAATTTAAAATTATGAGTTCCAGTAAATTATTATCAGGCATTTTGTTAGGTGCAGCCGCAGGTGCCGTTGTAGGTATTTTGTTTGCTCCAGACAATGGTAAAGAGACAAGAAAGAAAATTGCGAAAAAAGGCGGTGACCTTGGCGAAACTGTAAAAAGTAAGTTTAATGAGCTAGGCGACGCGCTTCAAGAAAAGTATGACAATATTCGCGGAGAAGCAAATGATCTAATGGAAAAGGGCAAAGATAAAGCTAATGACGTTAGGCAGGAAGCTAAGAATTCGTTCGCATAAATTTAAAAGTCTAAAATAAGTTTTGGCGTAAAATAAAAGTAATGGAAAAACAGCCCAAAGAAAGCATCGAGGCGGTATTTGATACTGTAGGTGACTTTGTAGATATTAAGATTGACTTGTTTAAACTGCAAGCCATTTCGAAGATTTCAGAAGTTGTCTCGTCTGCCATCGGCAGTGTAGCAGTAATGATTTTTATGCTTTTCTTTATTATACTGCTGAACATTGGTTTAGCATTATTAATTGGGGAGTGGCTAGGCAAAAGCTATTATGGTTTTTTTGCTCTTGCTGGACTTTATTTAATCGCCGGACTTATTTTAGGTTCTTTAAAAGACAAGTGGATCAAAGTGCCCATCGCTAATTCAATCATTAAAAAAGCTTTTTAAAAATGGCCACGGATATGACTATAACCAACGCAGAAGAGCTTGAAGTAGCCATTGCATCGTTGAAGAGAAAGCAAGTAGAAAAGAAGGCCGAATTATTAACTCATTTGCATGAGTTCCGGGAAAGCATTCGTCCAATGAATCTACTGAAAAGTGGGTTGCATAAGCTTGCTCAGCCAGGTGACATAAGAAATACTCTTTTAAAAGCTGCAGGGGGTATTGGAATGGGAATGTTGACAAAGGGGCTGATCGGGGGTGACAGTTCGAATATCCTTGGGAAGATGGTTACCAATACCGCAAAGGCTACAATCACGAACAGCCTTGTGAATAATGCCGACAAGATTAAATCCTACGCTATTGCCATATACCACAACCTGATAAAAAAGCCATAATGGATACGCCTTTCCAGTCTGATGAGGATAAACGAAAAGACACTTCATTGCCGGGGCGGGAAGAAGAAATTATTGTAAATACGGATTTACAGCAGCATACCACAAATCTTACACAAGGTCAAATACTAGATGGAATTGCCGATGCTCAACCTATTGAGCCCACTGTACTTGATGATGCTGATCAATCTGGGTCACCACAAAACCCGGAGATAACTGAAAAGACTTTTAAGGAGGGACTATCCGACAACAGCAATACTGATCAGGCGATGCCCTGAATATTTGCCATCACACCTTAACCTTTCCTTCAATCAATCCACTGGTTCAGCGCTAATCATATCAAGCCGGAAATTTTTACCGTTTTACGAATTAGCCAATTAAGGAAGAAGTTAATAATTGGTTGTAAATTTTTTAATTATTCACAATGATATTCACATCTCAGTTCGTTTAATTAGAAACTATTATCGTTCCGAACCATCTCAGAAACATTGTGAATTTCTCCCTTATTTGCCTCAAATTTCAAAGATGTAAACCTTTAGTTAGCTTGCCGGGCCTCTAAAAGGTTAAAAGGGTAGTCCTAATGCAATATTAAGTATAAGATTTTGTTTTCTCCAGGAGGCATTACTAAAAGCGAACTGATTGATTACCCACCGCTGGCCATCCGGGAGATAGGGTTTTCTTAATGGAATACCGAGGTCTGCACGAATAAGAATAACGGTCGCGTCGAACCTGATTCCAAAGCCAGAGGCAACGGCAAGCTCCTTGTAAAAGTTTTTAGTTAGTTTTCCTTGTGGCCCAAAGAGTATGGTGTCTTTTGTCCAGATATTGCCAATATCCAGAAAGAGTGCACCACTTATCTGCTTAGTAAAAGGAACTCTTAGTTCGGTATTTCCTAAAATTTTATAATCGCCCCCAATTATCTGGAAGAAGCGTTGGTCTTCGGCGGTAGGCTTGTGTACACCAGGTCCAAGACTTCTTGATCTGAAACCTCTTATGGAGTTGGATCCTCCGACAGTATATAATTTAGCAAAGGGAAGCACCTTCGAATTATTATAAGGCAAGCCGATGCCTGTCTGGATCCTGTTCGCCCAATCAAAGCCATTCGGCAATTTGCGCGTATAGTGCAAATCAAAATCAAGCTTAACATACTGAGCAAAAGGAGTTTTAAAAACCATTTTCGACCGGTAGGATTTGGCCCCTGTTACTAAGCCGGCAACATTTCCAGAGACATCAAGACTTGTATTGAAATACCATTTATTTACATGGGATTTAAATCCTGAATTATAAGTATACGAGAAAAAAGATCCAAGCGTAACTTCGGAATATACATTTAGCAGGAGTGCAGGATTGTTAAGGGCTTGTTTACGGAAACTGTCGGTGATTGCTGTTGCGTTTAGATAGCTAAGTGCAACGGGAGCGAAGTTGAATTCATTTGAAACTTTGTTCTTCCATGTAAATTCATATTGTGCACGGAAGAAATTTTTAGTGTAATAAAGGTCTCGCCTGAACCATTCGTATGCCAGCAGGATGGTGGTGTTGGGCGGGTAGAAATTATTTTCTTTTATGTTGCCAAAGGGAAGAAAATACCTTGGGATCTTCAACGACAATTCGGAACCAAGACGATAATTATTATTTTTAATAGAATCGACAGATGTTGTCTCAAATCCACCATATACCTTCAATCCAAGTTGTTCTGCCCCACCGAAGGTGTTACGGTTTTTAAGATTCACACTTACCTGTGATCCCACATAGTTGTTTTCCTTAGTAAATCCATCTATCTCGGCCTGGATGGACTTCTTTTTGGCCGGCGTGAGATAATAGTAAACATTCATACCACGTT
>JANXYS010000123.1 GCA_025355935.1 Chitinophagales bacterium
ATTTATAGGAGCAAATTCGTCCGCCTCTAATTGATGAAGATGTACGGATAAAAAACGGAAATTTTGACCAGTTCCCCGAAATCGAATTTCTAAATCAGCTCGCTAAGAAGTTGTTGTAAATCCATATCGGTTTTTACCAGCACATCGCGGGGTTTGCTGCCTTGCCCGGCACCTACAATTCCTGCCGCTTCCAGTTGATCCATGATTCGTCCGGCACGATTATAACCCAATTTCATACGACGCTGAATAAGAGATGTGCTTCCGCTCTGGCTGCTGACGATGAGCCTTGCTGCATCCTCAAATAATGCATCCTTATCATTTACATCAAAATCTCTCCCTTCAAGGTCCTTTTCATCTACGTATTCCGGCAACATGAAGGCGTGGGGATAACCGCGCTGAGCACCTATGAAATCCACTATTTTATCAACCTCCGGTGTATCAACGAATGCACATTGCAGGCGTACAACCTCACCATTATAACTGATAAGCATATCACCCTTCCCGATCAATTGCTCTGCACCACCAGTATCTAAAATTGTTCTGCTATCTATTTTACTACTTACTTTAAATGCGATACGTGCAGGAAAGTTAGCCTTAATAGTACCCGTTATAATATTAACTGAAGGGCGCTGAGTAGCAATGATAAGATGAATTCCGATTGCTCTTGCCAACTGTGCCAGGCGCGCAATAGGCATCTCCACTTCTTTTCCAGCTGTCATAATAAGATCGGCAAATTCATCTACCACCAGTACAATGAACGGAAGAAACTGGTGGCCTTTTTCAGGATTTAATCTGCGGGCTGCAAATTTTTCATTGTACTCTTTAATATTTCTACAACCCGCCTCCTTTAACAAATCATAGCGGTTGTCCATCTCAATACAGAGAGCATTCAGCGTATGCACTACTTTTTTAGTATCAGTTATAATAGCATCGTCGGCATCATCCCCCGGAAGTTTCGCCAGAAAATGCTTCTCGATCATTTTATAGATACTCAATTCGACTTTTTTAGGATCTACCAGCACGAACTTTAGCTGCGAAGGATGCTTGCTGTATAGCAGGGATACCAGGATTGCATTTAAGCCAACAGATTTACCCTGTCCTGTGGCACCGGCCATTAGCAAGTGCGGCATGCTTGCAAGATCAACAATAAAATTTTCGTTGTTTATCTTTTTCCCAATCGCAATTGGGAGGGAAAAATTATTTTGCTTAAACTTCTCCGACTCAAGCAAAGTCTTCATGCTTACCAACGTTTTCTTTGTATTGGGCACTTCAATACCAATTGTTCCTTTTCCCGGGATTGGTGCAATAATACGGATGCCCAGTGCAGCCAGACTTAGCGCAATATCGTCTTCCAGGTTTTTTATACGAGAAATTCTTACGCCCGCTGCAGGGATAATCTCGTATAAGGTTACAGTTGGCCCTACAGTCGCCGAAATTTTCTGGATGTCAATATCGTAATTTTTTAAAGTGCTAATAATTCGATTCTTGTTCTCTTCCAGCTCCGCAGGATCCTGTACAATCTTTTCACTTCCGTGGTTTTCTAAAAGAGAAGTGGTTGGATACTTATAATCCTTTAGGTCGAGAATAGGATCGTAAGGCTTTCCCTGAAAGACTGTTTCAGCAGCGGTCAAGCTCTTCTCCCCAAGCTGTACAACATCATCCAGTGACTTAATTTCCAGTTCGAGCGCACTTGGATCTGTTACTGTTTCCTTTTTTAAAGGAGGCTTTGGATAGTCAATGATTAGTTCGGCTTCTTTCTCTAGCTGGGGTATTTGCCCTTGCACTTGCATCGGGGACCTTAAGAACGTCTGTTCCTCCGGCTCATCTTTTTCAATAATTTCAAGTTGATGGTCAAAAACCGGGGCCTGGTTAACAATCTTAACCTTGCCGCCATCAGCTTTCAATGAATTCGAGTTTGACGAAACTTCCTCCCCCGTCGATTGTTCATCAACAGGAGGAATATCTTCGGATAGAATAGAAGGTTCGCCGGCTTTTTCCATTTTTCCGGATTTGCCAGGTAAACGGAATACAGGGTTAAAACGCCAGATTACATATGCGAAGAAGGCCGTGCTTATCACGGCAATTGTACCGATGTAGCCGATGGTTCGATTCAGGTATAGGTTGCACATATCTCCTACCGCTCCACCCCATGGAAATTCCTGTCGTGCTAAAAATACCGAGGCTGTGATGCTAATTAAAGGAAGGCCGACGATGAGGTACTTAATATTTTTCGCAACCGAAAAAATCCTCCTGCCAAAAAAGAGATTAACCCCGATAACAAAGAAGAAACTGCAAAAAAGATAAGAAGCAATGCCGAAGCCGCGAAATATAAACAGGTGAGAAATAAAAGCACCAAACGTACCCATTAGGTTGGCTACTTTCGTGTCCGTTCCCAGCAATAATTTATACCCGTCTTTAAAAACTTTATCCTGGTCTTCATCCCAGGTAAATAAGTATGATGTAAATGCAATAAAAAAAAGGATCGCAATTAAAATGCAAACACTGCCTAAAATTTTATGGGTACGTTCGTCTTTGAGGAGTTGCTTAACTTCAACCTGTTCTTCTTTCTCTTCCTTTAGCGTATCAGCCGCTTTGGTGTTTGGTTTAATCGATTTTATTTTAGTAGCCATTGGTAACAAAGATAATTAAATCTGTTTCGGTACAGTTATCAAAAAACCGCGGTCTGAATGCGGCATCTCAACGAATTTATGTACGTTTGGCAGCAAACAGCAAGTTTTAAAAAGATATTTTTTCTTATTAATACTTATTTTGCTTTTTGTTAAGGTAGGTGCCTTGGGGCCACGCCGTCTGGTTGAAAGACTAGGAAGTTTTAATGATTCCGATAACGATCTTTCCTTAAACTCTTTTGCTAATTTTAAAATGCTTTACAAAGTGATGCGTGCCGTGCATTCAGGCCTCGACTAATTGATAAACGATATCATATCATTCCGAAAATTAAAGGACAGAACCGACGTGGATTTCCCTGATTCCGGAGGTTACGAAAAGCGTATCTCATCTACCGATATTATACATCTGCCATCGATTTGAACAGCCCCAAAAATAAAAAGATCCAACCCAAAATAAACGCCAGGCCACCAATAGGTGTAACCGCACCAATCCATTTATATCCTGGCTGAACCATTCCTTCTACAGCGGTAAGAGCATACAGCGAACCGCTGAATAAAAGAATACCTACTAAAAACATCCATCCTGACCATAATACAAATTTTGACGAGAAGTGATTATAGAGAATCGCCACTGTGAATAACGCAAACACATGATAAAATTGGTATCGAACACCCGTTTCGAAAATTGATACGGCCTTGCTGCTGATTAGATCTTTCAATCCATGAGCTGCAAATGCACCCATGGCAACCGATAACGCCGCAAGTAAAGCAGCTGTTTTAAGAAATCCTTTGTGCATGATTATATGTTTTTACCAAGTACCTCCCGGAATTTTTGAATATTTGCTGTTTTGGCATTTAACGTGTAATGCGCCTGCGAGTAGAACGGGAGGCGCTCCTTCATCTTTTTATCGGCGAACAGGAGCAATTCGTTGTCGGTTAGATTGCTAATGAGCGGCCGGTGAGCTTTTTCTGCTGATACGTTTTTTACAATATAAGCAGGAGGGGCTTGCAGGAAAATTGTAATACCGTGTGCGTTCATCCATGACATGTTATCGTAAAAACAAGGCGTGCCACCACCCGTTGAAAGAATCATATTCTCCTCCTTATTTATTAGCGAACGTAAGCATTTAGCTTCACACACTCTGAACATTTCTTCCCCTCCCTTCATGAAAATCTGAGCTACTGATCGACCCTCGTCGTGTTCAATTTGAGCATCAAGATCGAAGAATGGCATTTCATGTGCTTTAGCGATGGCCTTACCCCAATAAGATTTACCTGATCCCATAAATCCGAGGAGGAAAATACGCATGTGTAAAAGTAATGATAAAACTCTCAGCTGGAGATTGTGGTGCCAGTCAAATTATAAGGGCTTAATTCTTTCTTTTGTAATCACCCCGCTTCCAGGCTTTAATAAATTCATTCCATGCAAAGGGATTAAAAATATTTTGAGGCGCCATTTGACCTGCATAAGATAATTTCGTTGCACTTTGCCGCAGATATTGATTGGAGGCTTCACGCCCGTCGGAAGGTAGTGTTGATATTAAGAATCGTCGAACCGCGGCATTGTTGTTACTACGGGCAATGGCAATGTTATCGTCCGGAGCTTGTGAGTTGAGAAAGTCGCGCTCGAACTGCGCCCTGCTGGGCCTAGGTTTGATAATTGTTGCCGGTAAAAAGACTGTATCTGTGGTCATCAATTGAATCAAACTATGCTGGTTTCCTTGCAAATTTGCAGGGATTGTTACTAAAATGGGTTTATATCCAATACTTGTAAATTCTACCTTGTCTCCTTTAATTACAACAATGCTGAATACCCCTTTATCATTAGTGATAGTTCCCCGGTTCTGTCCTTTCACAACAACACTTACAGACGGAATACCTACCAGGCTGTCGGATGTCATAACGACCCCGTAAAGCTGCACTACCGAGTCCTTAAAGCTTTCAAACTGCGCTTTTGCGGTAAAAGGAGAAAAAAAAATGAATAACGTAATGTATCGTAAAAATTTCTTCATATAAAAAGTCCCACCGACGGATCAAGCTAGCAGTTGTCCATTTTAATTAGCAGATAAAGATAAATGTATGTTTTTGAAAGATCGGGTCGTGGATAAAAAAACACGTATTCGTTCAATCTAACATTTCGTAAATGATAAACAAAGTAAAGGCTTCAATGTTTAATTTTGCGGCGTTGCCTGTTTTTTAACAAATAATTGAACCATGACGAATGAAGATGTATTGAAGGCTTTGAGCAACGTACAGGAGCCTGATTTGGGAAGTGATATTGTTACGCTAAATATGGTGAAAGACCTTTTGATAGATGACATGAGGGTATCATTTACGATCATATTAACCACCCCTGCCTGTCCGATGAAGGACCTGATGAAGAATGCCTCCATTAATGCAATTAAACTACTGGTAAATAAAGAAGCAATAGTAACGGTAAATTTTACCAGTAGTACTACGAGTAACAGGAAGGATGCAAAAACAGTTTTAAGTGGGGTAAAAAATATTATTGCAGTAGTAAGTGGAAAAGGCGGCGTGGGAAAAAGTACTGTTTCCGCAAATCTTGCACTAGCCCTTGCGGACGGCGGCGCTAAAGTTGGATTACTGGATGCTGACATCTACGGGCCAAGCCAGCATATAATGTTTGGGATCAGGGGTGAACGCCCGCTGATGAAAGAGAACGGCGCGAAGGGCTTAATAGTTCCTATTGAAAAGTTCGGCATTAAGGTAATGAGCATCGGATTACTTATAGACGAGAAGCAAGCGGTAGTATGGCGAGGACCAATGGTAAGCAGTGCAATACGACAATTTGTGAGCGATGTGGACTGGGGTGAGCTTGATTACCTGGTGATAGACATGCCCCCCGGCACGGGCGATATTCATTTAACAATTGTTCAAACTGTGCCTGTAACAGGCGTTATAGTAGTGACAACGCCACAACTCGTGGCGATTGCAGATGCAAAAAAAGGGGTTGCTATGTTTAGCCAGGCTCAACTTAAAGTTCCGGTAATAGGACTGGTTGAAAACATGAGCTACTTCTCGCCGGAGGAATTGCCGGATAATAAATATTATATTTTCGGAAAAGATGGTGGAAAAAATCTTGCCGAAGAATTTGATATACCATTTCTTGGTCAGATACCGCTGGTGCAAAGCATCCGCGAGGGTGGTGATGCAGGGATTCCGGCCATGGCCGCAAATAACCCGGTTACAAAACAAGCGTTTGCGGAATTTGCAGGCGCGGCTGTAAGAAGTATAAGTATGCGCAATGCCAACATTGCTCCCACTGAAATCCAGGAAATATTAGAATAAAGTACATATCATAAGATACCCCCGTTAAAGCCATCGTAAAAAACCCTGTAATTTAGTGCATGAAAAATAATCTCTTTTTTGTATTCACATGCACAGTTCTGATGGTCGCATGCAATAGTAGTCAACAAATGACAAAATACGTAAAGGGCAATTTTGATAAACAAGGACACAGGGGTTGCCGTGGGGTAATGCCTGAGAATACGATACCTGCTATGATTAAAGCTCTGGGATATGGGGTTACCACGCTTGAAATGGATATTTGTATCAGTAAGGACAGAAAAGTTTTTTTATCTCATGAGCCTTTTTTCAATCACGAGATTACAACCCTCCCAAATGGTAAATATATTGAAGAAGGGAAAGAACGTTCTTACAATATGTTTACGATGGATTACGATTCTATCAGCAAATATGATGTTGGCTTGAAACCTAATCCCCGTTTTCCCAAACAGGAAAAAATAAAGGCAACAAAACCTTTACTTTCCGAGGTCTTCCTGGCAGTAAATAATGCGATGATGACCCGCAAGCGACCTTTTCCTTATTATAATATTGAGGCAAAAACTCTCCCGGAAACAGACGGGGTTTTTCATCCTGCCCCATCAGAATTTGTCGAATTGCTGATAGCAGTAATTAAAGACAACCACATGGAAAAACAGGTGATCATACAATCATTTGATTTTAGAGTTCTGCAATATCTTCATAAGCATTACCCTACTATGGCAACTGCCATGCTTATTGAACCTGCCGACAAACGAAGCTTTCGGAAACAGCTAACCGACCTCGGCTTCAACCCTACTATTTATAGCCCCGGGTTTGAGCTCGTAACGAAAAGCCTTGTTGATGATTGCCACACAAAAAATATTCGGATAATTCCGTGGACCGTAAATGATAAGACCAAAATTAATAGTTTGAAAGCATTGGGTGTCGACGGATTGATCAGCGATTACCCGGATTTATTAAATGATTAATATGGACATTAGCCCGCATCACTTTTCTGCCAATTATGCAGCGGAACTAGACCGCAACGACAAACTAAAAAAATTCCGCGATCATTTTTATATTCCACAATCCGGGGGTAAGGATTCTGTTTATTTCCTGGGAAACTCGCTGGGGCTCCGGCCGAAATCCACCAGGGATGAAATCCTTAAGGTCCTGGATAGCTGGGCCAATTACGGAGTCGAAGGTTTTTTTATGGGTAATGATCCCTGGTTAGACTATCACAAAAAAGTAAATCCCCTTCTTAAGCAAATTCTAGGCGCGTTGGAGACTGAAATAGTCACTATGAATCATCTAACAGTGAACCTTCATTTGTTGATGATATCATTTTACCAGCCTACTCCTACCCGTTACAAAATACTTTGTGAGGCTAAAGCCTTTCCTTCGGATCAATATGCACTTCAATCGCAGGTAAGACTTCATGGTTTAAACCCTGATGAAGTGATCATCAAAGTGAATGCCAGGGAAGGCACCGAAGTTATTAGCAATAATGATATCCTCCAGGCTATCGAAGACCACAAAGACTCGCTAGCGCTGGTAATGATCGGGGGTGTAAATTATTATACGGGCCAGGTGTTTGATATGGAAGCCATTTGCAAAGCTGCTAAAAATAGTGGCGCCTATGTAGGTTTTGACCTTGCGCATGCAGCAGGTAACATTGAACTAAAACTTCATGACTGGGAAGTTGATTTCGCATGCTGGTGTAATTATAAATACCTGAACAGTGGTCCCGGTGCAATTGCTGGCGCGTTTATTCACCAAATGCATCTGAATAGAACTGACCTTAAAAGGTTAGAAGGCTGGTGGGGAAATGACATTGCAAACCGTTTTAAAATGGAAGAAGGATTTACCCCTTCGAACTCCGCAGAATCATGGCAGTTAAGTACGACACCCATGATGGCTTTAGCCGCACATTTTTCTTCACTTAAAATTTTTGAAGATGCAGGCTTCGGGAACCTTCTAGAGAAAAGCAAGATGCTCAGCGAATATTTATTTTTCGTGTTAGACAGCATCAATACCGTAGAGAAACATTTCTCTATCCTTACACCACGAGCTGCAAATGAGCGCGGTTGCCAGGTATCCTTATCTGTAAATAAAAATGCCAGGCAGATCTTCGACCAGCTTCTGCCTCTTGGAATATTTGCTGACTGGCGTGAACCTGACGTAATACGTATTGCGCCGGTTCCGTTGTATAATACCTTTTCAGAAATATTTACTTTTGCTCAAACTCTCAAAAAACTTTTAACTCTCTGATCATGTATAAAATGGCTCCTTTTATTAAAGATGATGACAGCGAGGTCTTACGTTTTATCGGTCAGAATAATTTTGCGTTGGTAACGGGTATCGGTATGGAATATCCTGTTGCCAGCCAATTGCCGCTAGAGATAATAAAAGAAAATGACCAGCTATTTTTCCTTGGGCATCTTATGCGTAATACCGATCACCATACAGGATTTCTGAAGAATCCGAAAGTACTTATTGTGTTTACAAGTCCTCATGCTTTTATTGACGCAGGATGGTATACAAATCCGGCGGTTGCGAGCACTGTAAATTATATGTCAGTTCATGCCCAAGGCGAACTTGTTTTTACCGATGAGAAAGGAACTTATGATGCTATCAAGGAGGTTACAAATAAGCATATTGAACAGGGAACACCCGGGTCATTTGAAAATATCCCTTCAGACTATGTGGATCAGATGCTTAAGGCAATTGTTGGTTTCCGTATTGAGGTAAAAAACCTTCAACATGTTTTTAAGTTGAGTCAAAACCGGGACAAGTCAGACCGGGAAAATATAATCAAAAAACTTCTTACACGGTCAAACGAAGGCGATGCATTTATTGCCGGCGAAATGCAAAAAAGACTGTAACTATTATGCACCGGAATAAACTCATAGAACAAATTAAAATCAAACGCTCATACCTATGTGTAGGGCTTGATACCGATATAAATAAAATACCGGTTCACTTAAGAAGTTTGCCCGACGCAGTAGTCAGGTTTAACAAGGCAATCATTGACTCCACGAAAGATTACTGTGTTTCCTATAAGATTAATACCGCTTTTTATGAAGCTCAGGGAAGCAAAGGATGGGCATCAATGGAAGAAACAGTTAGTTATATTCCCGATAGTCATTTTAAAATTGCAGATGCTAAACGCGCAGATATCGGCAATACATCATCACAATATGCGCGGGCTTTTTTTGAGACTATCAATTTCGATGCAGTAACTGTGGCACCCTATATGGGTGAAGATAGTATTCGCCCGTTTCTCGAATACAATGACAAATGGGCCATCGTGCTTGGACTTACCAGCAACCAGGGCGCAGCAGACTTTGAGATGTTAAAAGTTGGGGGCAAAGGCATTGCGGGCAGATTAGAATTACAGGAAGAGTATCTTTATGAACGGGTATTGAAAACCGTTTCCTCATGGGGTAATCAGGGTAATCTTATGTTTGTGGTTGGCGCCACTCAAGATGCAGAATTCGAAAATATCCGGAACATTCTCCCCGAGCACTTTTTACTGGTTCCGGGAGTTGGCTTCCAGGGTGGCAGTTTGGGAAATATCAGCAAAAATGCACTGACGTCAGAGATAGGACTATTAGTAAATGCAAGTCGCGCAATAATTTACGCCGGCAGTGGCGAAAATTTTAGTGAGGAAGCTGCAGAAATTGCGCGGCAATATCAACAGGAAATGAGTACTTATTTTTAGCACATGTATACACACTGGTGGATATTCGTTTTAGGCGCTGTTATATTACTGTCTTATAGTGTCGTTTATTTGCTTGAGTGGAAACATCCTAATTATTTGCAATACGGACATGTGCATAGTGCCAGTAAATACAGGCAGGGATTGATGAAGTTGAGCTTCTCATTACTTACAGGATGGTTGTTTGCTTCCTATTTATTTGGAGTTTCGAAACTTTTTCCAGGCTTACTGTACCTGCTGTTTCCCCGGATGTTTATTATAAGATTCCTGATGGGTTTTGCTCTGCTGGACCTAACAATGTATGCCTGGCACAGAATTAATCATGTTTACTCCCCTCTCTGGAATTATCACAGGCTGCATCACGAAGAAAAGCAGCTTAATGTTTTTTCGACATTTCAGTTTCATCCGAAAGAAATATTGCTATCTACTGCCTGGCGTTTGATTCTCCTACCACTCCTGGGTATTGAACCCGCGGCACTGCTCTGGTACCACACGATATTTTTTTCGGTCATTCTTTTTCATCATAGCAACATACGATTGAGCAGATCTTTTGATATACTGGTCGCGTCACTGATCGTATCTCCGGATATGCATCATGTACACCATTCCGTGAATATTGACGAATCAAATTCGAATTATGGATCGGTATTTTCATTTTGGGATAGAATCTTCAGGTCACACAAAACTGCGAAGATCCGGCCTATAACTTTCGGCGTTAGCTAAGGGCTGGGAACATAAGCAAGCTATTGTTTATAGATCACCCGGGTACTATCTGATGACCCAGCCCACCCATGGTTTGCATCAGTGAAATGCAGTTCAACCATGCGATTTTTTACCAGATAAACTACCGACTTCCAGGTAATACCTCCGTCGATAGTTTTGTAGACCGAATTATTGAGGCATGCGTATCCCAATTGCTCCGTAAGAAAATGAATATCTATGAATAGGTTGGAAGCGCTTTCCAACTTACCTACAAAGGAAAAATTAATACCTCCGTCGGTCGATTTTACGATTTCTGAGCTTGTGTTTGCCGCGTACACGATCTTGGGTGAAATAGCAAAAATGGAGGTGTATCCGGTAGCCGCGCCAACAAATATGTTCGACTTCACCCAGTTAAGATTACCCGCATCAAAACGAAATATTCCCGTTTTGTTGGCAACCCAACCATTATCAGAGCTTGTAAACGAGAGAGTGTAATAGTCAGAAGTTCCAAAATTAATGGCAGGAACCATCTGCCAATTCACACCTGCATCCGTCGATTTAAAAAATTTATTTGGTCCTATTGCAAACCCCTCATTTAAACTCGCAAAAAATATATCATTCAAGCCCGATAAACCGGGGGAAGCAGGGTTTGTAAAATGAGCCCCACCATCCGTCGTATAGTAAATGCGGTCCCCGCCAACAAAAAAGGCCTTACCGTCCGCAGTAACGAAGCCATTTAATAACTGCGTATTCAACACAACTCGCCACGACAAGCCTCCATCATCCGACTTGAATAGCGAGTTTGCCAGGACATAGCCGGTGTTCTCATTTAGGAATACAACGTCGTTTATTCGTGAGTTAAATTTTATCTTTCTCCAACCTGCATCGAGGATATCAACACTTCCTGCAACAACTGGCGGCAATGTTGTACCCGGCGGTTGCATGGGGGGTGGCGTTACCTCCGGATTACCTTTTTTACAAGCAAAAAATAAAATTGAACAAACGACCATAGTGAAAATTACTTGCAAGTATTTCATGCTATAATATAATAATTCTACAAAATATAGTTGGGCGAAAAAGGCATCGTATATTTGCCCCGCTTTGTCGTATAAGGTACCAGTTTTGATATTCACAAATTATCTTTTCTGGGTTATCATAAAGATATCCAGAGCACTGCGACTACCGGGTAAAGGGTGATCAACGCCTGGTCAAAAAAAATAAAAAATATTACACTATGGCTGCAAGGACTGATAATTTTCAAAGCCCTGATTATTTTAATGTTGATGAACTTTTAACAGAGGAACACAAGCTTGTGAGAGAAAGCGTTCGCAATTATGTAAAAAAGGAAATCTCTCCAATAATTGAAGACTATGCTCAGCGTGCTGAATTTCCCGAACAGATCATAAAGCAACTGGGAGAACTTGGTTGTTTTGGACCAACTGTGCCGGAACAATACGGAGGTGGAGGACTTGACTATATTTCATATGGCCTCATGATGCAGGAGTTGGAAAGAGGTGACAGCGGTGTGCGGAGTACAGCAAGTGTGCAGGGCTCATTGGTTATGTTCCCAATTTATCAGTATGGAAGCGAAGATCAACGCAATAAGTATTTACCAAAACTTGCAAGCGGAGAATGGCTCGGTTGTTTCGGCCTCACAGAACCTGACCATGGCAGCGACCCCGGCGGAATGCTCACAAATATTAAAGATAACGGCGACGGGCACGTGATATTGAACGGCGCCAAGATGTGGATTAGTAATGCGCCATTTGCGCAGGTTGCTGTGGTGTGGGCGAAGGATGAAGCAGGGGATATTAGGGGTATCATAGTAGAACGTGGCATGAAAGGCTTCAGTACACCTACTACTCATAATAAATGGAGTCTCCGCGCGAGTGCTACAGGAGAATTGGTTTTTGACAATGTTAAGGTTCCCAATGAAAATATTTTACCAAATGTAAAAGGGTTGAAAGGTCCGCTTGGCTGTTTAACCAAGGCACGTTACGGAATTGCATGGGGCGCAATAGGAGCCGCAATGGATTGTTATTACACTGCACTCGAATACAGTAAAGAAAGAATCCAGTTTGGTAAACCAATTGGTGGATTTCAATTACAACAAAAAAAACTGGCTGAGATGGTCACTGAAATCACGAAAGCCCAATTACTTAACTGGCGACTAGGTGTATTAATGAAC
>JANXYS010000129.1 GCA_025355935.1 Chitinophagales bacterium
TCACTGGGAAATCTGGATGATGAAACAGGGAGGCATGACAAGTCTTGAAGCCTTGAAGACCGCAACGATAAATCCGGCAATTAATCTCGGACTAGACAGCCAGATCGGATCGTTGCAACCTGGAAAACTTGCTGATCTCATTGTTATGGATAAGGACCCGTTAACGGATATTTATAATACTGAAAGCGTACGTTATACTATGATAAACGGGAGACTGTATGATTCAGAAACTATGAACGAAATTGGAAACAATGAAAAACCCCGCGGAAAATTTTACTGGGAAGCTAATAAAAATGCCGCTTCTTTTCCCTGGCATGACGGTACGGTTGGAAAGACTTCTGAGAAAGACCTTGATTAAAAATGATGTGACTTTTCAGAAATAGAATGATATCCTGGCAGGAAAGTGAGGTAGGTTTGAAAAGCCTTCTCACTTTTCTTATGAACTGTTATGCCCACACATCTATTGCAGGTATCAATTTCAAAGGCGATTCCACCCGGCACATCATCCATTACTTCAACCTTTGATCGCATGAGCGAATCGGTATATGACCCTGAAAGCTTTGCCGTGGGAAAATGTAACCGGATATCTTTCCAAAGTGACCCTATAGATAGCCGATCAGCGGTTGAAAAAAACGGCGAGGTAATTCTTACCTGGCTAACCCTGCTGGCTTCCTCTTTATCGCCGAAATTAGTGGTGAAATAAATACTTGTAGACGAGAATGGTTTTCTTTTTGATCTCCATGTGCTGATGGCTTTGCCCATGGCGGCATCACCTTCATCAGGTATTCCCAAAACTTTTCCTATGAGTGTAGCTTTTTCGTTAACCGAAGTAGGGCCAATACTTAACCCTGGAACAATTATCTTTTCCGGGGCAATGATATCTTGCCTAATATATTCCGAATCACTGGCTGAACCAGGTACCATTATATCCGATGAATGAACATTAACGCTCGCTTCTTTTACGCTGGATGGAGATGGATTGCTGGAACAGGATGCTAACACTAAATAGCTGTAAAGGAATAGCACACAACGCATAGTTTTCCCATTGTTATCCAACTATGATACCACAATAGGCAGGGTTTTTGAAATAAAAGGATGTTGCAATATGTTTGCAATTATTAAACTCGAAAAAATGAAACTACTAAACAGTTCCCTTATTATTTTATCAACACTGCTGTTCTCCATAGGTTGTAAAAACAAAACTAATACTGCTGCTACCGCGCCAGTATTGAAATTACCGGTAATGTCTCCGGCAGATAACCAGGCGATCATTGCACGCGAAATAAGTACCTGGGAGTTTGGGAAAACAAAAAATTTTGCCGGACTGAATGAGATTTATGCTGATGATTTTACTGCGTTGTTTGGTAAAAATGTGATGAGTAAGAATGACGTTATCAGCACTTTTCAAAACAGTATTGTACGCTCCTATCACCTCTCTAACATCAAAGTAAAACCCCTTACCGAAACCGCGGCGGTGATTTACTATCAGCTCGACCAGGACGTAATCGATGTCAATGGTGAGCAATGGACGCCTCTTGTAGCCTCCTCTACCACGTATGTCAAAAGGAATAAAAATTGGTATGCTGTATTTTACCAGGAGACACAGGTAAAGTAGAAGAATTAATTTTATCAAGAACATACAAAAGCCGCAGAACGAAGGAAGTAACTTCCCTGTCTGCGGCTTAAGTTTATTATGAATTTTAATTAGCCCTGTTGCCGAAATTACGTGGCTTTTCGCTGCTAAAACGTCTTTGCGAATTGCCTGCCGCCGGCCTGTTGCCGAAGCTTCTTTGTGGGCGCTGCTGTGGGGCAGGGCGTTTCACAACTCCTGAAAAGATAGTATGGTATGGATGATTCTGATCTACCGGGATTTGTTTCCCAATTAGTTTGTGAATGTCTTTAAGCTCCCCCGTTTCTTCTGCATCACAGAAAGAAAACGACGTTCCGCTTAACCCGGCCCTTCCAGTACGGCCAATCCTATGGACATATGTTTCCGGAACGTTCGGAAGTTCATAGTTAATAACATGAGTAAGCTCATCTACATCAATCCCTCTTGCGGCAATATCAGTTGCTACCAGGATGCGGGTCTCGCGATTTTTGAAGTTTGCAAGCGCCCTTTGCCTGGCATTTTGAGATTTATTTCCATGAATTGCCTCCGCGCTGATTCCGATTCTAACAAGATCTTTCACAACTTTATCAGCACCATGTTTTGTGCGAGTAAATACAAGTGCAGTTTCAATACTTTGGTCCGCCAGCAGGTATGCAAGCAAAGATTTTTTATTCTCTTTAGCTACATAGTATAAGGATTGCTGAATCGTATCGGCAGTAGATGACACAGGGGCAACTTCTACTTTCTGTGGATTACTGAGGATGCTGTTTGCTAGGGATTGAATTTCTGCCGGCATAGTTGCTGAGAAAAAAAGAGTTTGCCTTTTTGCAGGAATCTTGGTGATGATTCTCTTGACGTCGTGAACAAAACCCATATCAAGCATACGATCGGCCTCATCCAACACGAAGATCTCAATTTCGTTCAGGCGGATATGGCCCTGGCTCATAAGATCGAGTAAGCGACCAGGAGTCGCAACTAAAATATCAACACCGCGTTTCAGGGCATCTACTTGTGGATTCTGATTAACTCCTCCGAATACCACCAAATTCTTTAATCTTAAATGACGTCCGTATGCATTAAAACTATCCTGTATCTGGATGGCTAATTCACGTGTTGGCGTCAGTATTAATGCCCGGATAGGCCGTTGTCCCCGACTTTCCATGGTCGTGGGCTTTGCGAGAAGCTGCAACATGGGAATTGCAAAAGCGGCAGTTTTTCCTGTGCCTGTTTGCGCACAACCGAGAAGATCGCGCCCCTGCATAATATGAGGGATTGCTTGTTGCTGAATGGGGGTGGGTTTGGTGTAACCCTCTTCATTAAGCGCATCTAAAATGGGCTTAATGAT
>JANXYS010000205.1 GCA_025355935.1 Chitinophagales bacterium
TGCTTCGGTAAGCTCATTATGAACGTCTAATAATATCCCTTCGTTTGATGCAAGCCTTTTAAGGAGCTGCTCGCTTTGCTCAGTTATTGTAAGACGATGTTTTCGGGCAAGGCTAACGGCGTGTAATTCGAGTTGTTCTTCGGTGAATAGCTCAGACCGTAGAGGGAGGGTTTCATCTGTTTTTTTTCCATCAACGCCGTCTCCAATAAAAGGATCAATGAGATTTTTTTTCAGAGATATCATCGCCTGCGGTAATATTTCGAAAACGCCATTGTCTTTATCTTTTCTTTGATTTCCTGTCGTCATAATTTCTGTTGTGGATGAAAAACTCTTGTGCGTTGATTAATGTATCCAGTTGTAGCTAATAACCAAAAATTATGCTGCTATTTTAAAATCCTGCTATGAACATGCTCTTATGCAGTTCTTTAGAGACTCTGCAATTACAAGAAGCTTCAGTACCCTGTGCAGTCGGAATCATGCATTCAGTTGGTAATCTCGCTTAAAATAATGGCAATTAATTTCCTTATCCT
This sequence comes from Chitinophagales bacterium, assembly GCA_025355935.1. GTDB lineage: Bacteria > Bacteroidota > Bacteroidia > Chitinophagales > Chitinophagaceae > Ferruginibacter. The sequence goes on from JANXYS010000205.1 coordinate 531, forward strand.
AACTTCACACCTACTCTCAAAGCTCTAAGGCCATTGACACCCTGCATTTCTGCCAATTCCAGGTCTTCAAGGTCGGCCTGCAACACACCTTGTTGCTGGAGAAATTGTATGTATCCACGGTATTCCGCTGATTCATGCTGATTAAAATAAACAATAGCAATTTTTCCGGGCTGGGTTAAGCGTTCACTTGTATTTTTTACAAAAGCCTTGTCAATCCTCTTTTTTACAATCTGGTATCGAATGTTATAAGCACCTTCTACATCAAATCTCTTTTCATCTCTTCGGAATCTAATCTCAATGCTATTCGAATGGATAAAGATAAGCTGGGTTGTTTCAACCCGAATAGGGAGTGAGGTTTTAAGTGAATGGGTATACTTTGCAATGCCTGCCATTGTAGAAAGCTGCCAGAGTCTCAGGTTTTTTAAATACATATCACTAAAGGGCTTGTCTGGTGCGATTGACTGGCCTATATAGATATCATATTCAATGCCATCAGTTCTGAACTTTTCGAAATAGCAGGGATAAGCAGCCTGGATTTTTTCTTTCATTTCTTCCAGGTAAAAATTTATGGCATCGATGATGCTGCTCATCGATTCCTCGAGCAGCCGTCGTTGTTTTCCAGCCTCCCCGGTTTCCAAATCGATAGCTTCCAAGTAGCGGTCTGTGATATGGGCATATTGCGGGTTGCCAGATTTGAAGTCTGCCAGAAAAGAAAATATATTTTCTTCCAGGAATGCATCCAGTTCAATTCCCCTGGTGAAAGCTTCATCACCGTTGATGAGTTTAAGCCACTGGCGACTTAAAAATATTTTTTCTTCTATCAGGCCAAATCCAGAACATTCCTGCAATTCCTGCAAAACGGAAATTAGAATTCCGAACTGCGTTACCAGGTCGCTGTATAATGATGCATTTCTATTGATGGTGGAATTGCGGATATCGATTGCCCCGTAGAGTGGAAATACGTTTTCGAACCTAATGTCGCCAATTTCAGATTTTGCTCCAAACTGATTCTTGTCCTGGATATAATTCCATGCTACCTCGTTAAATTTCCATTGCACAGAGGGTTGCAGGGAGGTGAATTTTTCCTGAATAACCTGTTCGAGCTCTTCTTCAAATAAATGAATACCGCTGTTTAAAAGCTGCGCCAGCAAAGGCATTGCCGAGTCTAGTCCAATTAAAACATTTTCATTAATGCTTCCAGGTATTTCACTATACACTTCCAGCACACCAGTAAGTTTTCTGTTAAAGTAAACGGGTAAAAGTGCATGCGATTCAATACCTTCCTTCTTAAGCAAGCGAAGATGCTCGTACTGCACTTCGTCCGGAGGCGTGATCTGTGGAAAAATTATCTGCCGTGGCTTCTCAAGATAAGCTTTAGAGAGCGCAAGGAAGGTTGCCTTTTCAAGACCCTCTTTGCCCGTAATTTCCAGCAACCTACTGTTTGAGCAAATATTATGTTGAAAAACAACATTATTGTTGATCGTAATAAGGGGAATAATTCCGAAGCTGATTTGCTGGTTATTAACCAGCGCTTTCAAAGCGCCTTCGATGACCTTAAAACAGGTTTCGTCTTCGAACGTTACAAACTGAAGAATTGCCGTCCGAATTTCTTCAAGCGCATATTTAGCGGTAATGTCAGCGCCATCTACCAGTCCAAATCCGTTGAAGGTGAAATTTTCAAGTGGCAGGATCCTTTCCAGCAATGGCAGCAGTTGCTTGTGATTGCTGCCAATCCTTGCGCGCAGCGCCTTGAGGTTAATTTTCGGCAAGTTTTGTTTAGAGGCTACCTGGATGAACCTTGTATCCATATGCAGTTCATACATCCTCGGCGCACCCGTTTGTGTGTCCGGGAATGATTCTACCCAATTCTGATTAAAAAACTGAGGCAACTTGTAGCATTTATCTAAAATCACAGAGTAGCACAATTTTAATTGGTTTGCCTGGACATTCTTTTCAACTAAGAGTCGATCAGAATTGATCACTGACGAGCTATGTCTGGATGCCGCCAGTTTATAAAATCCATTTGTTCCATAAAATAAAGTAGGTGTAACTGGCAGGGACAAAGCCCAAAAATGAGTCTCCTCATCCTCAGTAATCGGGCAGAGGACGTTATAAATTAATTGCAACTGGTCAGCGAACAAACTGGCCTTCTCCACTTTTAAGTTTTCCTGTAATTCAGGATGTTTTATAAATTCATCTAAAACATAACTCAGATATCCATTTTTACTCAGGTTGCCACCAAGCATTTTTAACATAATAAATTCGAGAAAAGGCGTAAAATTAAGGGTCGACTTTACTGTTAAAGAGGAAGCATCTTCATGTTTTATATATAAAATTTCACTTTGCATTTCTCGATACCGCTATTAAAAGATTGCCCTTCGCGAAATTAGAGATTACACGCGGAGTATACTATTTGCACTTCAAAAGTAAATATTTGTAATGGTCATAGTTTATTTATATGCACAAGTAGTACGATAATTTAGTATGATGACTTATATTATGAGTGTTGATATTTGCAGAATATGGGTCAGGAGTGAATCATTTACTGGTTTATTTAAAAATGATCGTCGGAACAGTGGAGTCGGCTGCTATTTTAAGTTTAATAACAGTGGAAAAGAAATCAGCTTAAATTCAAAAATCTATTTATTTAATACCAGATGCCAAAATTTCAATTATAATAAGTTGATGAGAAAGAATATGGTTACAAGAAAGAAATTAAATGAGTTAATTATTGCAGACAAAAGGCTTATCGTTCAAAAAGATGAAAAGAAAAAATTGAGAGCAGAGTGTTATTAACTCTAACCATCATGGCCGAATAGTGGGGAAGCTTACATTAGGGCTTACTATCATAGAGCATGCCTTCTAAAAGGATGAGAAAGAAAAACGGGCCGAAGA
>JANXYS010000219.1 GCA_025355935.1 Chitinophagales bacterium
TGTACAATTGCTAATAACTTGGAGCGGTTGAAAATGTAATCCTTTATAGATTGACGTGTATGCTTATCCTTTAACCGTTCAGATGCTGTACTCGCAATGGCCATTGAATCGTAATGAAGATCTTCCATAACTCCGGGAAAATCGTTCAGGATAAAACCAAATTGGTTGAGGTTATAATGAGTTTTTTTTGGATTTATTTCATCGATCAATACCTTGTTAAAAAAAGCAGGACTGGAAGAATAAATTGACACCTTGTTCAACAACGATACCGGTTGCAACCGCACCCCAAAAAAACGATCGTACCACGGTAATCTGAAGTAATCACTACTATTTTTTTCTTCTAAAGTGAGATAATCTAATTCCAATATAACAGTTTTTAAACTCGGAAGTCTTGTAACGAACTTAAAAAACATAGCGGAATCAAGTTGGCAATCCTGCCCAGCATTTGCGAGGTTAGCTGCGCTTCTATGAAAATATTCAGGGTTCAAGGCGTTCTGATTGTGCGAAGACCCGAGTATAAGAGTTTCTATTGAACTTGCATTGGCCTTAACGAAATTCGCTTTTTTATTGAAAGTGCTAGGGAAGTATAGAACGTACAGTTCTATGCCTGCAACTAGTAAACAAACTGGAATAATGAAAGCGATGAAGGTCAGAAGAAAATTTTTCATTCTTAAAATTGAAAATAAATAAACTCTTGTTCTTTTCCTGAACCGGCGAAATAAAAGATAATAAGCACTAATCCATAATAAAACGCCCAGCGCAATGGCTTGCTGAAACGAAAAGAAATATTCTGAATTGCATATTGTTGTTTACGTCCTAACCATTCGGCTGTCATGAAAAATAAAAGTAAACATGGTAATACATAGCCCACCTCGCCAGATATAAAGTGTAACGCTTTTTCGTACTGCGTTTTAAAAAATAGCCCTGAAAACATATCTTGAATATATTCAAAAGCCTGACGCATACTTTTTGCTCTGAAAAATATCCAGGCAATTACAGTAAGGGAAAAAGTAAGGAGCATTTGCATGAATTCGCGAAGCGATGGAAAGACCCTTCCCTGGGCAATTATGTCGAGATTAGTACGATTGGTATTAAACAGAATAGATGGCATTATATATAAGGCATTTAAAAATCCCCACATAATGAAAGTCCAGTTTGCACCATGCCAAAACCCACTGACTATAAAAATAATGAACGTATTTCTTACTTTTTTGATTGTACCACCCTTACTTCCTCCTAGTGGAATATATAAGTAATCTCTAAACCAGGATGACAGAGAAATATGCCAGCGGCGCCAAAATTCTGCAATGTCCCTTGAAAAATAAGGAAATGCGAAATTTCGAAGCAGCTCAATTCCAAAGAGCCTTGCCGTGCCAAGGGCAATATCAGAATACCCGGAAAAGTCGCAATATATTTGAAAAGTAAAGAAAAGGGCGCCCAAAATTAATGTTGGTCCGGAATAGGCATGAGAGTTATTAAATATCTGATTAGCAAATTGGGCGCAACTATCAGCAATCACAATCTTTTTAAAAAGCCCCCAAAGAATCTGTCGCAAACCATCAATAGCCTGCGTAGTGTTGAACACCCGATTACGTTGTATTTGAGGCAATAGATGCGTTGCCCTCTCAATTGGGCCGGCAACAAGTAATGGGAAAAAACTTACAAAAACGGCATAGTCTACAAAATTCTTTTCGGCTTTTATCTTGTCGTTATAAATATCAATAACATAGGATAAGCCATGAAATGTATAGAACGAAATTCCAACAGGTAGTATTACCTGCAAGGTCCAGAAACTCACATGTATGCCAGCCAGGGAGAGGGATTCGGCGAAGGAGGCCGCAAAAAAGTTATAATATTTAAAAATCGCCAGGAACCCTAAGTTGATAATAACGCTTAACCAAAACCATGTTCGTTTCATTGCCTGGGATTTAGCTGAATTCATCTTTAGCCCCGAAAAATAATCCAGCAAGGTTGAGAACATTAGCAAGAAAAGAAATCTATAATCCCAGCATGCATAAAAAAAATAGCTCGAGATCAACAAAAGGGTATTTTGTTGCCGATAATTATTTTTTGTAACAAACCAGTATAAAAAAAATACAATTGGAAGAAAAAAGGTAAAACTAAGAGAATTGAAAAGCATGAGCAGTAAGAGATTTCGGCAAAATCATAATATCAGGCCGTATTATTTTATTTAAAATTGAGGTACACTCAAATAAGTCTGAGTTAATTCATCGACGGACTCAAGTTCGCTAAACGGCGCCAAAATAGCTAAATATTTGCTACTAATCAAATTCGTCCGGGAAATAAAAACCATCAATCCGACAGAACGAAAAATCCTCAAAAATATTTCCACATTTTCTTTTTTAGTGTGTATAAATTATATTCATGAAAAGGGATAATTAATAATATTCGTGAATATATTGCAGCTCTTAAGAATATAGCCGCTGATAATTCTTGTTTAAAATCATTTTTATCTTTGGCGCTCCTCCACAACCGCAAGTCTTGCGAACCTTTATTAGATTTTTTACACAAGAAATTATATAGACGTAAAAATCTATGTGAACTATTTTGTTCATTCAATAATAATATTTTTCTTGATTCGTTTGATTTAGAGATTATGGTTCAGATTTTGTAAATGCCGGCAAAAACTCTAGGTGAGGTGAATTTTCAGCTAAATGTTGCAAAAGATCGCTAACCGAGGCATTAATTTCCCATAAGTCACTAATATCCAATATTAAAGAAAACTCTATCATGAATTTTAAGTGGCGCAACATCGGTGCAGCAATTCTTCTTTTGGTCTCCAGCATTTTTTGCGAAAGAGCACTCGCACAGCAATCCCTGACATCATTTCTTGGTTGGAATGCATATGTTCACCTGCCTTCAGGATACGCGACCAGTGGACGAAC
>JANXYS010000244.1 GCA_025355935.1 Chitinophagales bacterium
TATCATCCCGTTCACACGATTGTGGACAGGGCCCGGACTATCTGTAACTGATACACACAGCGCACCGAGGGACATAAGTAAACCAAGCGGGAGTTGTTCGAAATAACCCAGAACTACTGCAGGCAACACAATTCCGACAGTATTACGGATACCTTCATTGAAAAACCGGCCGTTAATAAAGTTTTTATATGAAGTAATTTTTTTCAAAATAGTAATTATACAATTTACAGCATGATTAATACTTAATTAGAAGAATCTTCGTTTGAGAGCATGAGCACGTGAATTAACAAAATCAAACATCAATTAAATACGATTAATCAGGTTTGGCACAGTTTTCTCAATAGTGGCTACAGACAGCAAAATTGTTGTCTGATTACCCTTTAACCCAAAAATTTATTTGAATTCAAACTACACATTATGAAAAAGACACTTTTAATTTTTGCCATCGCTGCAGGATTTGTTGCATGTAAGGCAAAGGACACGACTACCCTCGATAGCAGTAAGAATCTTATTCTGTTAACAGATTCTTCCGGAGTTAAAGCTGGCAGTTATCTTACTGACACTGGTGTAACTGCAACGGCAGCTACAAGAAATGCAACTGCGCCCGTTAACACGGTCACTACCCATACACATACGAGCACAGCTACCCGCGCCCCAATTCGTACCAGGGCGAACCATACGAGCAGTTCTAGTAGCAGCACTAGCAGTAATAACAGTACTTCATCCACAAATACTACTGCAGCGCCTGCCAGGAGAACAGGAATTAGTAAAGCCGCCAAAGGTGCTATTATTGGTGGTGTAGGTGGAGCCGTAATAGGTGGTGTGATTGGTAAGGGCGCCAAAGGAGCCATTATTGGAGGAGCAGTGGGTGCAGGGGGAGGATATATCATTGGCCGTCAGAAAGATAGAAGGGACGGACGCATAAACTAAGTTATTATTTTTTGATACTATACACCTGTGAAATTCACAGGTGTTTTTTTTGATTAGCTCTAAAACTAAACTATGTCAGCATGTAATTTCTCATTTCCTCTTTCCGGACCTTCGGAGACTATTCTGGAAAAGGCAAAGACTACGATTGTTAACCAGGGTGGAACCTTCAATGGAGATGGTACTTCAGGGAATTTCGACTTAAGCATTTTTGGAAATTCAATTACAGGTACTTATGCCGTAGATGCAACAAACCTGGACATTGTAATCCAGGAGAAACCTTTTCTTATCCCATGCAGCGCCATCGAATCCTTCCTTAAAAAACAATTGACCTAAGAACGGGTGTTGACAGACAGCATTAGAATTTACAGCATCATTTTTACGACCATTTCTTTCAGTAACATTGCTCCAGGAGTCCCCGTATCGCCGATTCCAATGCTTTTAAGGTTATAATGGTGTAACAGCAGCAGAATTTTTTCCACGCCATCGTATCCGTAATTCTTCATCATGTCTTTTGCCTGCTGCATAGATGTTGTATTAAAGTAGAATAATGGTTTTAAAGCTGTATCGCTTTTATCGTTCATGCCGTATACAGCATATACTTTACTAAAGTGAGCATATAAGGCGGGCAACGACATCTGGATGGGAACAGCCTTTGGATTGGCTGCGAAATAATTAATAATCGTTATTGCTCTTGAAAGATCTTTCCTGGCGATAGCAGCCTGAAGTTCAAAAACGTTGTATTCTTTACTTATTCCAATATATTTTTCAATATCATCCTCATCGATATTTTTCTTGTTTACAAGATTAACTGATAGTTTATCGATTTCGTTTGCTATCCGGCTCAGATCATTTCCAATATGCTCTTCCAGTAATGCGGCAGACTTAGGTTGAATACTGAATCCTTTCGATTTAACTAGCTGTAATATCCATTCATGCACTTTTCCCTCCTTGATCTTTACAGACGTAAAAACTTCAGCCTTGCTTTGAAGAATTTTGTGAAGTTTTGTCCTTTTGTCGACAGCTTTACCCTTAAAGCCTACTACAAAAATAGTTGAATTTAATGGCGCACTGATGTAGGATTCCAGTTTATCGATTTCTTTCATATGCTGGGCTTCTTTTAATAGCACAACCTGTCTCTCGGCAAACATAGGATATCGTTTACATGCGTTGATTACACTTGCCCACTCTGCATCACGGCCATAAAAAACCGTCAAATTAAAAGGACGCTCTTCCGGAGTTAGCAAGGCGTGCTCTGCAAAATTCATTAGCACATCAATATAATATTCCTCTTCGCCCTCTAACCAGTAGACCGGTTGATAACTTTTTTTAGTCCAGTTGGATAATATTTTTTCAGCGCTCATAATCTTTTGGCTCTCAGTAATGTATTAAACATAAATGTTATTAAAGTATTTATATATTTAGCTTTTGGCATAGTTTTGGAAATTAGCATTGCAAATTAATTCATCTACAAAATTATCCATTTATAGGTTTAAAATTTACCAGACACATCAATTACAATTATTAACTACAATAAATCTACCTATT
>JANXYS010000279.1 GCA_025355935.1 Chitinophagales bacterium
TGTACAAAACTTCCACACTTATAACGGATCTTTTCGGAATTGATAAGCCTATCATCCAGGCAGGCATGATCTGGGCTAGTGGATGGAAACTCGCGAGTGCAGTAAGCAACGCAGGCGGGCTTGGAATGATCGGCAGCGGCAGTATGTACCCCGAAATATTGCGGGAACACATCCGCAAATGCAAGGCCGCTACCTCAAAACCCTTCGCCGTAAATCTTCCATTATTATATCCTGATATAGAAAAGCATATCCAAATTATCACAGACGAAAAAGTGCCAATCGTGTTCAGCAGCGCGGGAAATCCTAAAATATTTACTGCTCACCTCAAAAAGCACGCAATTAAAGTGGTTCATGTAGTAAGCAGTTCCAGGTTTGCCTTAAAAGCCCAGGAGGCAGGCTGTGATGCCGTTGTAGCCGAGGGTTTTGAGGCAGGAGGGCATAATGGCCGGGAAGAAACAACAAGCTTCGTGTTGATACCGATGGTAAAGGAGGCAGTTTCAATTCCGGTTATAGCCGCAGGAGGAATTGCTACCGGGCGGCAAATGCTGGCCGCTATGATATTGGGCGCTGACGCCGTACAGCTAGGTACCAGGTTTGTAGCAAGCACTGAAGCCTCCAGCCACTCAAACTTTAAAAAAGTTGTTGTGGAGGCAGCAGAAGGTGATACGATGTTATCGCTCAAAGAGCTAACACCTGTAAGACTTATTAAAAATAAATTTTACATGGAAGTGAAACAAGCTGAAGCAAACGGTGTGTCTACGGAAGCTCTGCAACGATTGTTAGGAAAGGGTCGTGCAAAAATGGGCATGTTTGAAGGGAACCTGGAGGAAGGAGAATTAGAGATTGGGCAGGTAAGTGCGCTGATTAAAAGCGTGAAACCCGCGGCCGCTATTGTCGATGATTTATGGCGCGAATACAATGAGCTTGTGCTGCCTTCAGACAAATAATACAGTATATTTGCGCCAGAAAAAAATTATAAATTAACCCCTCTTTCAAATGCAAATCGGATCCAGGCTTTCCATATATAGTTTTTTCGTACTAACGTTGGTTTTTTTTTCGGGCCTGCAGCTATCAGCGCAGGAAATTCCTACTCAGCAGAATCCTACGGAGATGTCTCCCACCCAAATTGATCCAAAGACCTTATCAAATACCCAGCTCTCCACTCTTTTGAGTGATAAAAACAGGGAAACAGGAAAGGATAAAAATGCCAGTCTTTTAAAAAATGACAAGGTAGATAAAGACAGTACCCAGACAGATAATATCAAGAAAAGTGCGTACAGCCCTGACAAAACATATGGGGCCGATATCTTTGCAGGTGCGGCTACAACCGATTTGTCCGAGCTATCAACACCGCCGCTTGACTATCCAATTGGTGTAGGGGATCAAATCGTAGTTGCTTTATGGGGCGCTGCGGAATTCCAGGAAAGTTACGTTGTTGCCCGGGATGGGGCAATCTTCCCGCAGGGACTTGGAAAAATTAATGTTAGCGGGCTTACGTTCGATAACGCAAGAGCCGTTATTTACTCGCGTTTTAAAAGTGTTGTGCCAGCGGGCACTAATATATCAGTTACCATAGGATCTCCACGATCAATTAATGTAAATGTAGTGGGCGAAGTAAACGTTCCCGGAATTCAAACAGTTTCGGCTTTCAGCAATGCTTTCAATGTGATTGCGCGCGCAGGAGGAGTAACACAATTTGGTAACCTACGCTACATCCAGATAAAAAGAGGCGGTAGAGTCATTGATGAACTGGATGTTTATAAATACCTCACATCAGGTGATTTCGGCAGTCATATCTACCTTCAGAACAATGATTTTATTCTTGTAGGATTAATTGAAAAAAAGGTACTGGCAACCGGGCAGTTCAAGCGGCCTATGTATTATCAATTGCGAAGCGATGAAGGGGTTAGAGCTTTATTGAAATATACAGGCGGCCTAACTTCGGATGGTTTGGGATCGAACCTGAAAGTTATTCGCACGGAGAACGAACAACAAACACAGCGGGATGTGAATGCAAATGCTATTATGAAAATTGCGGGTGAAGATTTTCAATTGGAGGATGGTGATATCGTAAAGGTGAATTTGATTAAATCGGGTATCACCAACAAAGTTGAAGTTCGGGGGGAGATTACTTATCCTGCTTTTTACGAACTTCGAAAAGGCGACCGGTTGTTTGATATTATCAATCGGGCTGGAGGTGTAACTAGCAATACATACCTGCCCAGGGCATATATATTCCGCGGTGCGGGGGACAGTACTAATCTTCGTTCAGACCGACTTGAAATCGATTTGTCAGGTATCAACACGGAGGGTGTTAACAGCAGCAGTAGCAGTAACGTGCTTCTGCAGACAAATGATATCGTTCAGTTATTTGCACAAAGCGAATTTGGTGATCCTCAGTATGTAGAGATTTTTGGCGAAGTGCGGAAAGAGGGAAAGGTGAGAAAATATGGCGGAATGACTTTGCAGGACCTGTTGTATTTATCCGGTGGGATCAAACAATCAGCTGAATTCGGCAGGCTTGAAATTTCCAGCATCGTGGATATTGATTCTGCTAAACGTGGATTAAAACCTACCAGGACTGTCGTGAAATCATACGGGATTCAATCTGATCTCCAGCTAGATTCTGTTTCCGGAATGGTGAGGTTAAAGCCATATGACCAGGTGTTTGTAAGGAAGAATCCCACTTTTGAATTACAACAAAACATTCTTATCAAAGGCCTGATAAAATATGAAGGCTATTATCCGCGGTTAAACAAGTACGAGCGATTATCATCTTTCATAGCCCGGGCAGGTGGTTTGAAAGAAAACGCAAATATCTCGGGCGCTGTACTTTTTAGGAACAAAACTGATTTATTACGAGAGAACGTTGTGGAAAAAGTACAGATCGACACTTCGGGTGGGTTGCATAGGTCAGACAGTCTTGAAATAGCGAATGCAAGTAGTATGAAAGCCGTGGTGAATTCGACTGAGCCCGTTAGCATTGATCTTTACAAGGCTTTGAAGTATCGCAATTCGAAATATGACATTGTTTTGCGCGAGAAGGACGTGGTATTTATCCCGGAGATAAATCCATTTGTAACTATACAGGGTAGGGTACAGGCACCTCTTAAAATTACTTTTGATAAAGAACATACTAATCTCTCGTACTATATTGATAAGGCCGGTGGTTTTGGAATCCGGCCATGGCGGAAAAGAATATATGTTACTTATGCAAATGGCCGTAGCAGGAGAACACGAAGTTTTGCTTTCTTCAATTTTTACCCAAGGGTAGAGGAAGGCTCTACGGTAATAGTGCCTGAAAGGCCAAGAGGTCAGGAAGTCGGCGAATTTATAAAGTCTGCACTGGTAGCAACCGTTCCGATTATCCTTACTACCTTCTTATTAAAATATATAAAATAAAACGACGGTCTTGACAACGATAGAACTTACAAGGAAAATCATTCGCAGGCTGGGGAAACTAAAGCTGGTCATATTTGCAGCAGGCATTTGCGTTGCCGCCCTTTTATATATGTATGCACAAAAAATTCCGCCTGTTTATACAGCGAAAGCATCCGTTTTTCCACTGACTGCATCTAATGAAAACTCTTCTGCGAGCAGTCTTTTGAATTCACTAACAGGCATTGGGGAAGCCCCAAAGAGCTTTAGCCAGGAGGCTTCGATTAATATCGTAGAGTTAGCTACCAGTAGAAATACAAGAGAGGCGGTCGCAATGGAAAAACTGCCGAACATGGGCAACCGGACTATTGCTGAATTACTTATTCAAAGTGCCAACAAATATAAAGGGGTATTTGATGAGCCTTTAAAAATTCCAACGAACGATACCGCTCTAAGGAATGTGGGAGGTAATATTATC
>JANXYS010000285.1 GCA_025355935.1 Chitinophagales bacterium
CCTCAATATACATATAATGCCCGCAACTATTTGTCGCAACTGATAATATGGTAACGGGGCCATTAGTTTTGACAAAATCAATTTATGTGTCCTGTTTATCACCTAAGCAGTAAAGAAGCAAAATCCTTTTTTCTTGATTAAATATTTCAATGTTAACTGCACATATCCAAATAAGAAAAGTCGCAAAGCTTACTTTCTGAATTACTGGCAAATAGACTATGAGTTCTTTCGTGTGGTAAACATAATTATTCACCACAACAAGCAGGATGTTCGCAAGTCCAAACGCGAAAAGCCGGAACCACCTGGTTTTATAAAGTCCGCTAAAAGTTCCGATTGTAGCCGTGAGTCCAAACAGGGAGGCAAGATTTGTAATTAGGTCGTGATTAAATTTGGTAACCAAAAAAAAAGCCAGGGTCATACCAAATGTTCCGGATATTGGGATAGCAAACCTTAGAAATTTGTTAACGGATATGTATCGTGGAAAATAAAACCAGAAGATGGAAAGTGACATACAAAGGATAAACATTCCGCAAATAGCAATGGGCCTGGCGGAATTGTGCGCGCCATTCATAGCTTCTTCGTTCAGTAAATTACACCAATAATTATTTACCCAGCTAAAACCGGTAGCATTCCTGTTAACCTGTGAACCACCGGGGTAGAAAAGACTTGCAACAAAGTACAGACAAACGAAAATAATCGTACCAAAAGTTGGCAGGAGTATCCACAAAGGATTTTGATTTCTGCTGGTATTGTTAGTCTTTATAGAAAAGAATTAAGAATATCGGTGAAGAGAAGTTAATTTGAAAATACTTTTTAAATGTATCCATAGTTCATTGGGATTCCAAAAATTATCGTTTTGTAGTTTTCCCATTGTGGCCTAACCTGGCCCTTCTATTGAGCTAAGATTTATACAATAATTATGTGCTGATTTTAGATCGTTGAGGAGAATGCATATACATTTTTAATCGCTTGTTGGTATATCATCCAATGTATTATAAATTTTAAGTCCTAGCTTCCGGCCGATCTCAACATCCTGATCAGCGCCATTTGAAGCGCCTTCTATTCTAAAGATAGCATCGCATTTACTGATCATTCTGTGTGCTACAGGGTAGCTGATTTCCTGGTATGCCGCATCTCCTGGTATGCGAGAACCTGCGAGCTTGAGTAAGGGGAGGGCAAGCCACTCCCCTACAATCGGCACATGCCCCTTGCGAAATATCGCGAGTGCAGGAGCTTCCAGTTTGTCGAGATTTGCTTGAATTAAGGCAGGGTCATCATTTGTTCCGTTGCGGTATGGACCTGAAATTAATATGAGCATTTGTTTGTGTTTTTATGTTTCAAGTTACTGCATCATTCACTTAATTTCTAATCTTGCATTGCAATAAGAGCAGTCGCCCACGGGAGACTGTTTGCAAACCGTATTGAAACGAGCGGTAAAATTATTGCATGCCGTGGCCATTCGCCTTTATAGCAACAAACATTTTATTGCATCGACAGTGGAGAGCGCTGGTACGGCGCATCCCGATCACGAATTGCACAAATCGATTTAGAAATAGCGTCCTTCTTTCTCGTTGCCTGCCTGGTTTAAATCAAGCCCGGTAGCTCTATTATACTTTTTACTGATTGATTCCCTCCTGCACCAATGGCGAAACCTCCCTACCGATTAATTCAATAGCGCGCACTAATTTACCGTGCGAAAGTCCCGCGTTATCCATTTGAAAAGTAACCCGTGATATACCGCCAAGTGCCTTACTATGCCGGATTATTTTGGAAGCCACTTCCTTCGGGCTGCCGATTAACATCGATCCCGTTTCACCTGCCTGGGCGTCAAATTGCTCGCGGCGAACAGGTGGCCATCCGCGTTCTTTACCAATCTTCGTGAAAGTTTTTGCATAGCCGGGATAATAGTCGCTAGCAGCATCAGCCATCGTCGGCGCAACATAACCCAAAGAATGCAGACCAACTTTTAAAGTATCTACAGAGTGCCCTGCCTTTTTTCCTGCTTCGCGATAAAGATCAACCAACGGTCGGAACCTGCGTGTTTCTCCACCGATTATGGCCACCATTAATGGTAAGCCAAGCATTCCAGCACGTACAAAAGATTGCGGCGTACCTCCAACACCAAGCCAGATAGGCAATTTTTCCTGCGCGGGACGAGGATAGATCGGCTGATCAGTAAGAGCCGGGCGAAACTTTCCGGACCATGTCACCCTCTCATTCGCCTGTATATTTAAAAGGAGGTCAAGCTTCTCCGAAAAAAGCGCATCGTAGTCTTCAAGGTCCAGGCCAAATAAAGGATACGCTTCTAAAAATGATCCGCGGCCAACTACCATCTCTGCCCTACCGTTAGAGATAAGATCAAGCGTTGCATAATTTTGAAAGACTCTCACCGGGTCGGCAGCGCTTAATACGGTGACCGCACTCGTTAAACGTATGTTCTTTGTTCGTGCCGCAGCGGCGGCAAGTATGATGGCGGGCGCCGAATCTAAAAATTCACTACGGTGATGTTCACCAATCCCGAAAACATCGAGCCCGGCGTCGTCGGCGCAGGCAATCCTGTCCAGCAATTCACCCAATGCTATTGCCCGGCTGGCTGCTGTATTTATACTTTCGTCTGCTACTGCCGCAAAACTATCAATTCCAATTTCCATGATATGATGTTAGATGTATGTAAGGTACCTTCGTTCCATGGTGCGGCCAAATGCTTCCATTGTAAAATTCGTTTATTGGCAGCTTCCTCTTATAATTAAAATCAGTTTATGAAACCTGATGATAAGAATGCCGCAGTAAGTTGTAGTGAAAGGCCTTTCCGAATATTAATCATCGCAGGTTCAGCCCGCAAACAATACAATTGTCCGGGGGTTGATGGAAAGGCCCGCATGCTTATGTTAAAAATGGCCGACATGCTACCCGACACTTGGGAAATTGATTATGAAGATTTGAGTAATGCATATGGCCGCGCTCACA
>JANXYS010000295.1 GCA_025355935.1 Chitinophagales bacterium
GCTGCGGGAGCTGAGAAGTTTACTTCTGTGTTACCACCGTAAATTACAGCTGGCACAAGTTGCTGAGAGCGAAGTTGGCGGGTGGCTTTTTTTCCGCTTTCGGTCCTCAGTTGTCCTTCGATTGTAATTGTTTTCATTTATATTACTTTTTTTATGAGGCGCAAAAGTAAGCATAAATGCGCAGACCGTGCCTGTAAAAGCGTTATTTGTTTCTAACCCTACCGCGAATAAACAAGCTGTTGATGCTCTTGTTTTCATATGCATTACGAATAGCAACTGCAAAAAGCTCGTCAGTGGATAAAACTTTGATTTTTTTCGACTTCTGACGTAGGGGAATAGTATCGCAAACGACTAACTCTTCCAGGACACTATTTTCGATGTTTTCATATGCATTACCACTAAGTACCGGGTGGGTACACAACGCCCTTACACTCCGGGCGCCCTTTTCTTTCAACAAACCTGCACTTTTTGTTAACGTACCCCCTGTATCACATATATCATCTATCAATACAATATCACGATCAGCCACATCTCCGATGACTACCATACTAGCAATTTCGTTTGCGCGTTTACGGTGTTTGTCGCAGATCACCATTTCAACTTCAAAAAAGGATGCTATTTCCCTGATTCGGTTTGCACTGCCTACATCGGGAGCAGCAAAAGTGAGGTTCTTTAAGTTTAAATTTTCGATGTAAGGGATGAAAATTGCCGATGAATCAAGATGATCTACCGGAATATCGAAATACCCCTGTATTTGAGGTGCGTGGAGATCCATTGTTACCACCCTGTCGGCACCCGCTGCCACTAACATGTTAGCTACGAGTTTTGAGCCGATGGCTACTCTAGGCCTGTCTTTCCGGTCTTGCCGTGCGAAACCATAGTATGGCATCACTGCAATAACCTTGTAAGCGGAGGCTCTTTTCGCTGCATCGATCATCAGCAGCAATTCCATCATATTATCTGCGGGCGAAAATGTACTTTGAACCAAAAATACAAACCTTCCCCTGATACTTTCCTGGAATTCAACACCAATCTCACCGTCACTAAATCGCTGGATATTTACTTTTCCGAGTGGCTCCCCAAATTTTTTTGCGATTTTCTCAGCAAGATATTGAGATCCCGTACCTGAAAAGATTTTTGCATTGGACTCCATGAAAATATGTATTGGTAAGAGTGAAAGTTTTGCGAAAATACATTTAGTTTACAGCAATTAAAATTTGTTTTATGGAAACTTTCAGTAAACCGGCCAACTCCATTAAAAACTGGTCATCCGATGATCGTCCGCGGGAAAAGCTCGCCATGAAAGGCCCTGCAGCATTAAGTAATTCAGAGTTATTGGCCATCCTTATTAATAATGGCAATAAGCAAAAGTCAGCGGTTGAGCTTGCCAAAGAGATTCTACAATTAGGCCAGGATAACCTGGAGGAAGTTGGCAAACTTTCACTGTCTGACCTTCAGAAGATTAAAGGGATAGGAATTGCAAAGGCTATAACGATTGTCGCCGCCCTCGAACTGGGAAGACGGCGGCATAGCGGCAGTTTGCTCGAAAAAACAATAGTAAGCAATAGCCGGGAAGTTGCTGAATATCTTAGAACAATGCTTAAAGATCATCCGCATGAAGTGTTTGCAGTTATATTTCTAAATCGCGCGAATAAGATTAAAAGTTATGAACTCATAAGCAGTGGCGGGTTAACCGGCACCGTAGCCGATCCCAGGATTATTCTGAAGAAGGCTATCGAAAAGGAAGCAAGCTCGATTATTTTATGCCATAATCATCCCTCTGGTAACTTACGGCCAAGCCAGGCCGACAAACAACTTACTGAAAAAATAAAACAGGCTGCATCCTATATCGATGTAAGTCTACTCGATCACATTATAGTAAGTGAAGAGGGCTACTTTAGCTTCGCAGATGAAGGTATCCTGTGATCACCCTTACCGCGGCTAATAAACCATTACTTTGTTGCAGATATCGCCATTGCTCATTAGGCCTGTGCAGCGGGGCCGCCAAAGTTGAAGGGTATTTCAACGGTTTCAA
>JANXYS010000306.1 GCA_025355935.1 Chitinophagales bacterium
TCTTCGGAAGATGTAAAAACAGAAGTTGCACAAACCCAGCAAGATATTCACAGTATGATGTACCATCTTTATTCCTTCGTGAGGGAGGGGAGCTCAAACAGTCCTTCGCGAAGGAATAAAGATGGTACATCATACTGTGAATATCTTGCTGGGTTTGTGCAACTTCTGTTTTTACATCTTCCGAAGATGGTTCAATTGTTATATCGCTTTTCCATAAATTTTGCCAGGCCAGATCATGCATTTCGATCAGTCGATCCCGGCCCTGGAGTTTCGCAAAAATTGTCAAACGTTCCGCTTCATTGAGAGGATCGTTATGATGCGCTGAAGTAATTGATGAACCCACGATCGAATAAGTATAGGACTCTCCGGCTGAAAGCTTTCTCGAGAATTTCATGAGATGCATATTGTTATCCCACATCTCATGAATTACGCGTGGTTCACTACCATGCGCCTCCGGAAAAATAAATGCGTTTGAGGCACACATAAGTAATTTACCTGTTGGGCTCTTTGCAGAGGATGTAAGCAAACTGATTGTGGTATGCGGACGGTCAATTTCATTATAATAGTTTTGAACATCTTTCAGTGCATCAGGGGCTTCCATAACACTTGCACTGGTCATACTAAAAGCGCGTTTAGCTGTTACTGTTATATTCATCAAAACTGAGTACGGTAACTGGCGAAGTGCATAATAATTGTAGCTGATCGTAGCAATATCCTTGTAGTCAAAGGAGCTTGAAAATTTAGCTTCCTTCATATTGAGTGATTGCTGCATGTTATTGGCATCTGAATTTGATAGTCGTTTTCCGTCAATCTCCATGTACATATTTAAGAGATTAAAGCTTTTTAAAAAATTGCTTACCCTACCCCTGCCATACTGATCGTAGGCGCCCGCGAGCACTACGTCTTTTACCTTGAAAGCTTCAGCACTGCTAACAATTCCTATTGTACCATTTGCGACAGTAATACCATAGTAATGGGCAGGATCGATGTTAGTTGCCGTGATCTTCCAGGGATCCTGGCCGAAACAGGTTAATTTGATAATCAATAAGAAAACTAATGACGTACTTCTAATATTCATAAAACAAGTTTTTCGAAGCCTGAATATAGTAAATTAGCGTGAGCATTGTTGAGGCTGGCCCTTTAAATGTAATAGCAAGTTTAACTAACGGTCCAGGCCTAATGACCTACATATATCTTAAAATAAGTATAAATTCAAAATCTGAAATAATAGACAATTATGACATTTAAAAAGTTACCGTCAATCAACGTGATTCTTTTCTATTTAACCCTGGTCACAATACATTCTGCCGAGGCACAGGAAAAACCTTACAGCGAACAGTACCGACCACAGTTTCATTTTTCACCCTCAAACAACTGGTGTAATGATCCTAACGGACTTGTGTATAGCAAGGGAATTTACCACCTTTTTTACCAATATAATCCTTTCGGAAATGTTTGGGGACATATGACCTGGGCGCATTCTACCAGCAAAGATTTATTGCATTGGAAACAGTTACCCAACGCAATTAAAGAAGAAGACGGAATCATGGCTTTCTCGGGATCATGCGTAATCGACAAGTTCAACAGTAGCGGCTTTGCGAAAAATAAAAATTCACCCATGGTAGCGGTTTATACCGCTCACCAGGAAAACGTTAATCAATCACAGGCGCTTGCATATAGCCTTGATGATGGTTTTACATGGACAAAATATGCAAATAATCCAGTACTTGATAAGCATAAAAAAGATTTTCGGGATCCAAAGGTTTCATGGTATGCCAAAAAGAGATATTGGGTGATGGCAGTTATGATGCCTAACGAACATATTGTTCAATTTTATAATTCAACTGACCTAAAAAGTTGGAAACACCTAAGTGACTTTGGCCCGGCGGGCGATACAGCCGCCGTATGGGAATGCCCTGATCTTATGGAAGTTTCTGTAGAAAATTCTAAGCAGAAAAAATGGGTACTGCAAACATCACAAAATGCCGGGATGCAATATTTCATTGGTGATTTCGATGGTAAAACTTTCACAAATGAAACCAAGGCCGGCATTTTACGGCCAGATTATGGCAGTGATTACTATGCTGCTGTCAGTTATAACAATCTTCCGTTAAACGCTCAACCAATCAGTATCGGATGGCTAAATAACTGGAATTATGCCAACGAAATTCCTACAACCCCATGGAAAGGGGCTATGTCACTGCCTAGAAATTACCGCCTAAAAAAAATAGCTGGAAATTTACTTCTTGTTCAGCAACCTATAGACGCAGTAAGTTCCCTTCGGTATGATCGTCAGAAGATAGCGAATATTTCGGTTACCCACTCCAGCAGGCTGCCGGTAAAAGGTGAGCAGTTTGAAATTAAGTTTAGTGTTGAACCTGGGGCATCCTCCGCTGCAGGCATTCGACTCGCATCTGGGGGGGACGACTATTTCGAAGTAGGATATGATAATAAGACTGGCAAAGTGTACGCTGACCGCACTCATAGTAGTAAAAGTTTTAAAAATAAAAACTTCCAACAGATAAATAGATTCGAAAAGGTTGTAACACTAAATGAAAAAAAGATACAGTTTAATATTTTTTACGATCATAGCATAGTAGAAGTGTTTATTAACGGAGGGGAAACTGTATTTACCTGCCAGATATTCCCCGAAAAAGGTCAAGACGGAATTGAATTTTTCAGCCATGACAAGCATTCATTTTTTTCTGATATCAGCTTCTGGAAAATGCGGTCGGTATGGTAAAAAATACTGCCTGTGTTCATTAATGGTTTTGGGCTATCTTCGGCCAAATCTAATATTTCATTATAATTCCTGCTTAAAATACTTTTTTTTGAAACGAATAATAATCCTTGCCGGA
>JANXYS010000313.1 GCA_025355935.1 Chitinophagales bacterium
GGTAATTGTGAATCCTGTTATTATCCTTGGTGCCGGAGACTGGAATGAAGGTTCCACAAGAATTTTCAAATCGGTATACGATGAAATGCGGTGGTATTCTGAGGGTGTAACGGGCTTTGTTGATGTTCGAGACGTTTGTGAAGCAATGATCATACTTATGGAAAGCAGTATAACGGCGGAAAGGTTTATTATTTGCGCCGAAAACAAAGATTACAAATCTGTCTTTAACCTTATTGCAAAATACCTAAATAAGCTCTCCCCGTCGAAACGTATAACTCCGGGAATGGCATCGATCGTATGGAGGGCCGAAAAACTTAAACGCTTTTTTTGTGGATCTAAACCCTTTATTACGAAAGAAACCGCAAGAACTGCACTGGCGAAATCATATTTCGATAACACTAAATTATTGGATGCGTTTCCAAGCTTTAGATATCGGCCTCTGGAACAGACGATTTCGGAAACCTGCGGGTTATTGCAACAAAAGCTTAACAGCAGATAATGTATTTTCGATATTATTAAGCACGTTCAATTTATGAAAAAAAGCTTTGTTTTATTTCTCAGTTTGGTCATTGCAAGTGTAAGTTTTTGCCAGCAAAGTTTTATTGTGTCCGGGAAAATAATCAATGGTGAAAATGGCGAACCCCTTCAGGGTGCCTCGGTGTTTGCACAAAATACCACATTGGGCACAGCTACGGATGCGATGGGGAACTATAAACTTTATTTACCAAACGGAGGCTACGAACTTGTAGTCACATATACAGGTTATACAACAGAGAGTAAGAGAGTGAGTGTGAGTGACGACGCTACTAAAAATACAGACTTTCTTCTTAAGCAGAAGCAAAAGGAGATGGCTGATGTTACTGTAGTTGCAACAACTGAGGTGAAAGACGGGTGGTTAAAATATGGTTCATTTTTTCTTGATAATTTTATAGGGAAGACCACGAATAGTAAAAGCTGCTCCCTTAGAAACCCTGAAATTCTTAAATTCTTTTTCTCGAAGAAAAGAAATCGCCTGAAAGTTGTTGCAGCAGAGCCACTCATTATTGAAAATAAGGCCCTCGGATATAACATCAAATATGCACTTGATTCTTTTACCTATGACTATGGGACAGATGTAACTTTATATACGGGTTTCCCATTGTTTGAGGAAGAGTTGCCAGCAAGTGAGGGTCAAAAACTAGCCTGGGTAAAGGCTCGTAGTGAAGCATATGGCGGATCAACTTTACATTTTATGCGGACATTATTTAACAAGCGCTTGAAAGATGAAGATTTTGAAATTCAGTTTCTTGTAAAAACAAATAATCGTGAGTCTGCTATCTTACTGAAAGATATGTATGGAGCTTTGAATTTTAAAAAAGATGATAGCCTGCAGACAGTAACAATTTTGCCAAACCAGCCGAATGTGGGAATTCTTTATAAAACCTCGAGACCTGACATGGAGTTTATCGCAGCTAATCCCGAGGAGCCTGCCGGCTTTCAATTTTCAACCCTTAGTTTCAAACCTGGCGATCCAATAATAATCGAACAGAACGGTTATTATTATGATCAAAATGATCTTGCAATAAGTGGTTATTGGGCTTGGGATAAGATAGCAGATCTTCTTCCTTACGATTATGAGAAGAGGTGATCATGCGAGCTTTTATATACATGCAATAAGCGAATTATCAAAAGGTAACCTGGCCAAAATTATCTTAATCTTCATTTACTTTCCTCCACAGTTCGGGAATCCTTTTTATCCAGACCAGATCACGTTTCACAGCTCCGGCTTCTTGTGCCGGTGCGCCCCAGTAAGTTTTATTTCCAGCCAGGCTGCTGCCAACCCCTGTTCGTCCAAGAAGCACGGCATTGGCGCCAATTGTAAGAGTTTTATTAACGATCACACCGCCCCATAACGTTACACCATCTTCAATTGTAACCACACCTGCTACAACAACGTTTGCGGCCAGAAGACAGTTTTTACCGATAAGCGTATCATGTCCAATGTGTATCAGATTGTCAAACTTTGTACCCTCGCCGATTCTTGTATCATTACTAACGCCTCTGTCTATGGTACAATTGGCGCCAATATTTACGTTATCCTCTATCACCACTCTACCGCAACTTGGCATTTGTTTAAACCAGAGCTCCCGGTCTTTACTTGTATTATAATAAAAGGCATCGCTTCCTATAACTGTTCCTGGATGTATAACCACGTTGTCACCGATAATACAATAATCCATTATCGTAACATTTGGATATATGATACAATTTTTTCCTATGCTAACGTGGTTGCCAACAAAGGCTGATGGGTAGATATATGTTCCTTCGCCTGCAATTGAGTTAAGTCCAAACATACCTGGTGCAACTTCGAATGGCCTGAAATGTTTTACAATTTTGCAATAGGCATCAAAAGGAGTATCAGTAATTAGCAAGGCTTTTCCTACAGGCACATCTATTTCTTTATTGATAATAATAAAACTTGCTGCACTTTGAATACAGATACTGTAATATTTCGGATGATCAACAAAGACCAGATCACCAGTTTCAACTTTATGAAGTTCATTGATACCCACCGCCAGGCCTTCGGTGTTACCTACAACACGGGCTCCAATCAAATCAGCAATCCACATTATTGAAACAGGGGAAGGAAAATGCATACTTTTTTTTCAAAGGTACAGGGCTTTCTTTAACTGTAATTATGCCCCATTAATTTTGTTTGCTAAAAACATGCTGGCGTAGATTAGATTAAGGCATGAATATTTCTGTTACTCCGGAACAATACTCTTTAAAAACCGTCATCGTTTTTAATTTTTTTTTATTGCGTCCTGGTATATTTTTCTACCGATTATCTGCTGATGCATACATTGCCATCAGTTTGAAACTATTTTTTTTTATTCTGTCGTTCGTCTGTAACCCTTTATCCAAGCATGTTTCGATATGGTAGTCTCATAAATTAGTTTGTATCTTTAAAAAAAAATCTAAGGTAATCAGTCATAAGTATCAGCGTTATTCCGATGCCTTTTCCACAGCCACACTTAAAATGTGAATAAAATAGTTATAAATATTTTTTATGTTAGCGAAAATTATTTTTAATATTGTGTAAGGGAATTACGATCCCGGTACTTACTAACCCATCTACATAATAAGGCTCGGCTCAAAATGCTGAGCTTTTTTTATTTGACCCGCCGTGCGATGCATCTCAACCTTAGTAATTAGCCCGTATATTTCGCGAGTATGCTGGACATACGATGCAAAATAAGAAACGACTATCTTGCAACTAATTAAAAAAGTTTTATGCTAAAATCGATGACGGGCTTTGGGAGAGCAGAGCAAACTGTGGGAGAAAAAACTTTCCTTGTTGAGGTAAAGGCTTTAAATGGAAAACAGTTCGAACTGCAATTAAAGATTCCGCCTTTATTAAAATCGTACGAATTCGATATAAGAAATATGTTGCAGGAAGGCCTCCTTCGCGGAACGATAGATTGCTATATAAACATTAGGCAGAATGGGACTACTAAACCTGTAACCATAAATACTGAATTAATTAAAGCATACTATAATCAACTTGAACAACTCGCAGGAGAATTAAAAATAGACACTAATTCGGTGTTAAGTGCCCTCCTAAGGCTGCCCGAAGTTGTATCACCTACTAACGAACTTTTAAGCGAAAATGACTTTAAAGAGTTTACGTCCGTTTTGACCCTGGCAATTGATGAATTAAATGAACATCGTAAACAGGAAGGTAGTTCCATTGAAAAGGATTTACTTACCAGAATCAGCAATATAAATGCACAGGAGGAACATATTCTCGCGTTAGAACCGAACCGCAAAACAAGGATCAGGGAAGAGATAAATCAACTTTTGGAAAAGCACGTCGGTAAGGAAAACATTGACAATAACAGGATGGAACAGGAGTTGATATATTATATGGAGAAGATCGACATACATGAAGAACAAATTCGCTTGAAGCAACACTGTGAATATTTTAGGGAAATTATGAATGGAAGTGAAGAAGGAAAAGGTAAAAAATTATCTTTT
>JANXYS010000065.1 GCA_025355935.1 Chitinophagales bacterium
AGGATGGACTACTGGTAAACAACCATAATTTTTTATTTAAATCTGCTTTACCTAAAGTTAGTGGAATGACAGTAAACAGGGTCAGCGACGATAATTTCCAAACCGAAGTTTTTTCGGCTAAGTATAAGGCTGAAGTAGAGAGTATGGAAGGTGCAGCTCTTCACTATGTTTGCCTGCTTGAATCAGTTCCTTTTTTACAGTTGCGTTGTATCAGTAACGACGTGGGTGTAAGGGAAAAATCAAGTTGGCGGATGGGGGATGCCATAATAAATTTGAACCGGCAACTTGCCCGTATTGTTGAGGATTTTAAAAATGTTTAAATGCAAATTATTAGCATAGGCTTTTCTCCATGCCCAAACGATACTTTTATTTTCGACGCGCTGATCAATAACAAAATAGACACACGCGGAATTCGATTTAATGCTGTACTGGAAGATGTACAAACGTTGAATGAATGGGCAATTGAAGGCAAACTTGCAGTCACAAAATTAAGTTTTGGGGTACTGCCATTGGTCGCTGAAAAGTATAAGCTACTGAATTCCGGAAGTGCGTTAGGAAGGGGTGTTGGACCCCTGCTGATCTCGTCAAATAATGAAGCCTGTTTACCCGGCGGGGTTAATGACAGCTGGATTGCAATCCCCGGCGAAAATACCACTGCACATTTATTGTTTTCCCTCGCATATCCGCAGGCTAAAAATAAAATTTTTTTAAGGTACGATGAGATTGAGCAGTTTGTATCCGATAGGAAGGGACTAGGGGTAATCATCCATGAAAATAGGTTTACGTACCAGCAGAAAGGATTGAAGAAGGTTACAGACCTGGGTGATTTTTGGGAAAACCAAACAGGTCAACCAATCCCCTTGGGAGGTATTGTTGTTTCCAATTTGATAAACTACACCATGCAGAAAGAAATTGATGTGTTAATCAAAAAAAGTATTAATTACGCTTTCTCAAATTATCCTCAATTAAATGATTACATCCGGGGTAATGCACAGGAGATGAGCGACGACGTAATGCGCAAGCATATTGACCTTTATGTTAATCCGTTTTCAATAGATTTGGGGGAAGAAGGTAAAAGAGCGGTGTTAATTCTGATGGAGGTGTACCGGACATTACATCCGTCAAGTACATTTTCCGCGGAACGATTATTTGTAGACGACCCGGCTTAAATTACTTCTTTTTTCAGTGCTTTTGAATATCTCTCCAAACATCTTTTTCGGGCAAATTCGTGATTTACTATCGGTTCAGGATACCCGAAATCTTCAAATTCGGGAACCCATTTCCGTACATATTCGAAGTTGGGGTCGAATTTTTTCATCTGCAGGGTAGGGTTAAAAATCCTGAAGTAAGGCGCGGCATCACACCCGCTACCGGCTGCCCACTGCCATCCGCCGTTGTTTGAAGCAAAATCGTAGTCTAGCAACTTTCCTGCAAAGTATGCCTCCCCTAAACGCCAGTCAATTAATAGATGCTTGCACAAAAATGAAGCGGTGATCATCCTCACGCGGTTGTGCATAAAACCCGTGGCATTTAATTCCCGCATTCCCGCATCAACTATCGGATATCCGGTTTTGCCTTCACACCACTTTGCAAAGTTGCCATTATCTCTTTCCCATTCAATCTCATCGTACGCAGGTTTAAAAGCTTTTCCGTGTCCCACGCTTGGAAATTGCCATAGTATCATTTGGTAAAAATCCCGCCAGATTAACTCGTTTAAATAAGTTTCTGACAAACTTCCTGCATATCTGGCAAGTTCACGAATGCTGATTGTGCCAAACCTTAAATGAAGTCCAAGATGAGAAGTACCCCTTATGCCCGGGAAGTCGCGAGTTGAAGAATAGGTCAGGATTAATTCTTCTTGCAGATTCTTTTCGGGGAATTCAAGGTCAGGCTTTTGAAAGCCCATTTCTCCTAATAATGGCATTTCTAAGGCTGCAGACGGCATTAAATTCAACAAATATTTTTTTACGGGGTAAGCCCGTAATTGAAAGTCGTTAAGAGCGGCCTTCCATTTTCGGCTATAAGGAGTGAAGACTGTATAAGGCTTACCATCTTCTTTTATTATCTCGTTCTTTCCGAAAATTACCTGGTCTTTAAAAGTAGAAAATGTAATTCCATGCGGGGTGAGGATACTGATAATTTCTGTATCCCTTTCTTTTGCGTAAGGTTCATAGTCTTCATTAGTAAAAACACTACTTATTGAAAATTTCTTTATTAAATCTGCAAACGCTAGCGCAGGAGTACCATAATAGACCTTTAAAGTCGCCCCAAGGTTTTCCAGCTCGGCTTTAAGTGTCACGATGGTTTCGAAAATGAACGTAACCCGTGCATCGCTTTTATTCTCAAGCCTATCAAGAATTTTGGTGTCGAAAATAAAAATGGGCAGTACAGGGGTGCCAGTTTTTAAAGCATAGTATAACCCGGCATTATCACTTAATCGCAGATCTCTCCGGAACCAGAAAATATTTATTTTATCGGCCATGCAGGAACATTGAATCAATTAACAATAAATCGTGGGGTTTGTTTGCCGGAGGTAAGCATCCAATTCCTGTACCCGGTTTTTTTGATAGGTTTTATTTTCAAACCCTGCGACCCATCTAATGTTGTATATCGAGTTGCTTAAAAACAGTTCATCTGCCCCAGCAACATCTGCCAGACTAAGTTCTTTTTCAATAATTCGAAAACGAGACCCTGAGAGGCTGGCGATCAAAAACTTTCGCATTATACCCGCAATACAGCCTTCTGCCAGAGGAGGAGTATAGATGGTATTTTCACTCACTATAAATATATTGGCGATGGAGCTGTCGCAAATATTTCCCCTGGAGTTGAGTAGCAAGGCATCGTTACATCTATTTTCCCGTGCATGAAAAGCTGCCATAAGATAAGGTAGAAAATTATTATGTTTGAGATTACTGAAGGAGTCAATGACTTTGCGGGCGTCCTTGTATATGCAAAGTTGAAGCCCATTGTCATTTAATTGGCCATTCTCGAAAGCAAGCGGCCAAACCTGGATGATGTAATTGGGGAGGTTATTAATGGGGTCAAACACGCCTCCATCTCCACGAATTATTTCTATTCGCACTTTGCATTCAGATAGCTTATTTTTCTGGACCAGGAAGTGTATTTCAGCAGTTAAACGTTCAGGGGTGAATAATTTAGGGATTTCAAATTTTAGCTGTTTCATTCCCTTCCATAGGCGCGACAAATGATCATCTTCCAATATTAGCGCCCCATTTTTATATTTTAGTGTTTCGAAGATACCATCCCCGTACCGGATGGCCCGGCTATTGGGGCCCGTTATTAAAATTTCTTCTGCCAGGATCTTTCCGTTAAAATTAAAATATCGCATGCCTGTAAAATAAAAAATCTCTGGAACATCAGAGATTTTATTAAAAATATTAGGATGACCGTGCTCACATTTCCTCTATAATTTTATTTTTAACTGCATACATTATCAGGCCTGCGGTACTTTTTGCTCCGGTTTTTACTTTAAGCTTATCGCGGATAGCTTCCACTGTGCGCGGACTTAATTCTACGAGGTCGGCAATTTCACGGGTGCTCTTTTCTTCGCACATCAGCCTTAATATAGTAGTTTCTTTTTCATTAAGATGTACTTCCTGCGGCATCAGGTGCTGTGGAGGTGCAGCGTTCCTTTGTTTAAGGTTAGAAAGCAGTGCATTATTAGTCAAGGAGTTAAAATAATATTCATGTTCAAAACAGGTTTTAATAGCTTCATAAATAATCTCGCTGTCACTTGTTTTGGATAAATAACTGTTAGCACCTAATTCCATAAGTTTCGTGATCATGCTGTGGTCGTCCATCATCGTTAACATGATAATTTTTGTTTGCGGGCAAAGTTTTTTTATCTCCGGCAGGGCGGCTACACCGTCCATGATGGGCATTTGAATATCTAAAAGAATGACATCGGGGGTTATGGTGCGCAGCAAGTTGAGCAAATGCATCCCATTATCGGCCTCTGCGATGACTTTAATATCTTTTTTTGCACTCAAAGCTGTTTTCACTCCTGCCCTGTAAAGAACATGATCGTCTGCAATAATTACCTGGATGGGTTCTGATTCTTGTTTCATATTTGCTTAAAAAGTGAAATTAATGCTTTTTTTGTTAGTAAGATTACGATAGGTAACGAGTAATTCAGGCCTCAAATTATAGTTTGACAAAATATCGAGGAGTTGTACGTTAAAAAGATTCACGGGTTTTTACTATTTAATGATCTGATTTAAAATTCTCTTTTTTAAATCGAACCTAACTGGGGCTTGATACAATTTATACATATAGCAAAAGGAGGAAATTTAATGGGAAAAATCACAGAAACAAATGTTTTTTTCCACCTTATGTTTTTTTCTAAATCCTTAGCTTTATTGAGTTATGAATACAAGTATATTTTTAATATTAGTTGGTATAGTAAATGTGATTTATTGTCTTTCCTTTTTCATGTCGTTAAAAGTAAGAGAAAATAAAAGTTGTCCGCCTGATTTGAGAACCTTCTATGTTTATCCCCTAGTCGGTGTGGTAATATTCATATTTTTTTGGAGTAAGGCCAACAATATAATATCAAATGAGTTTTATACCAGAATTAATCTCATTTCGCTGCTATTTCATTATGGCTTTCTTAGCAACTTTATTATTAAAACGCTTTCGCCTAATCTAAAAAGGTTCTCAATAATAGTTTTTGCATTATGCTTTATAGTTTTGATTGCTTTTATAATACCTGATATATTCCATTACACATCCGTGTCCTTTGCTGTAGGAAATTCTGGCCTATGCATAATGTGTATGCTATATTACTATGACATATTTCAAGGTGAACCCAAATCTTTTTTGCCAAAAGATCCTGCATTTTGGATAATTTCCGGTGTTTTTGTTGGAATGGCTGTAAATATTCCATTTCATATTTTTGGCAATTATTTCTACTCCAATTTCTCATATTCAACTCATCTCTTTTTTTCACTAATAAGCATGTTCACTTATGCTGTCATGCACTTGTTCTTCGTTAAATCATCTTTATGC
>JANXYS010000344.1 GCA_025355935.1 Chitinophagales bacterium
GGGAATATGAAGCCCGGGATTCTGTAAACCGCGAAGCATATCTCATCCTGAAGAAAAGTGTATATAATTACAATTTTATCGAGGCCGATACTTTCGATCTTAGTATGGTGGAAGAATCGTTCAGAAATCCGGAATACTTCGAGAACCAGTTGAGCAGGCGGCATGGAACCGTAAATGGTTATCCGGGTCTTTTTGTGAGAGAGAAATTAAAGACGGGTGAGTTTGTAAACGCGGTGTACGTAATTAAAGGGCCCGACTATTACGCCTTTGCCCGGCGCACTAACGATGCTGCTGACACTGGTTTTAGTTTTATTAATTCTGTGCGCTGGGAAAAGTACCAGTATCCCCAAAAGTCCTCTTACATTGATTCGTTTCTGCATTTCAGTCTCGCAACACCTGTAAGGCCAGAGCTTGATGAAGGCATCAGGCAACTTATTGAAAAGTCGGTACAGGACGCCAGCAACGGTTTCAATAGCTCAGGATTTATTACCTATTGGCAAAAGCAAAAAAATGCTTTATTAAAAAGTGATTCCACGGGCGAGATGGTATCTGTTCAACTCCAGGAATATCCAAAATATTTTTACATCGAGGACTCCGTAAAATTCTGGGATAACGAGGTCAGCAACTTTGCAAAAAAGAACGGCCTATTTCTACGCGATCGGAAAACACTGGCCCTTCCCGGCGAAATGCGTGGGTACCGCTTTACTTTAACCGATACGGGTTCTTCGCGGATGATTGAAAGAATGATTATTCTAAAAAATAATTATTTTTATTCCATAGCCAGCATCAGCGACACTCTCTCTGGACCCTCTACATTTGTAAACGATATCTTCAGCAGTTTTAGTGCATATCAAACCAGGTCGGACTTCAATCCATTCGAGACAAAACTCACGCTCTTTTTCCGCGACCTTTTTAGCCAGGACAGCGCGCTCCATAATAAAGCACAACAGGCGATTGGGAATCTGTATTATGGGGTAAAAGGAACCCGCGAAATTTATGATGCGATACAAAGGTTAACGGCAAATGATAAGGATTATTTTGATTCCAAGGCCAGACTCATCGCCGAACTTGGTTTCATAAGAGACAGCACCGGTAACTCGATTCCCGCTCTACTCAAATCAATTTATGACGGGGCTGAGGATACCACTTTATTTCAGAATGAAGCAGTAAAAGCATTGGCACGTTTAAGAACAGCATCTGCTTTTAAGGTTTTAAAAGGGATTATGTTGCAGGACCCTCCGGTATTTACCGATGACAACGATTATGATATAATCTTTTCAAATCTGGAAGATTCCCTGGCCCTCAGTGCCGCGCTTTTCCCTGACCTTTTGAAATTATCAACGTTGAGTGATTATAAGGAACCGGTGCTGGAGTTACTGGTGATGCTGGCCGATAGCGGCTTTGTTAAACCAAAGAATTACAAAAGATACCTGTCTTCAATATTTATTGATGCAAAAGTAGCGCAGAAAAAACAGCGCGCTACAGAAGAGAAAAAGATGCAGGACGACAAAAAGAAACTGGAAAACGATAACAGCGCTGATGAAAGAAAGGATCTTCACTCCAGCAATACAAGGTCCGGCCTCAATGATTATTCAGTATTGCTGATACCGTTTTATGATAAGGATAAAAATGTAAGGCAATACTTTTCCCGGCTTTTGGAAAGTAAGGATGAACGGGTGAAAATGGCTGCCGCAATTATTTTGCTGAGGAACAAGCACGACGTACACGACAGCATTTTTAATAATATTGCGGCTGACTCCAGGCTAACAGGCAAATTATATTCCGCGCTGGAAAATATTAAAAGGCTCGATAAATTTCCGGCTAAATATAAAAGTCAACCAACTCTTGCCAGGAGTTTCCTGCTCGCAGAAAATGAATATAATAAGATGGATTCCGTATTGGTACTTGGTAAAACAGTAGCGAGTGTAAAAGGTATTACAGGAAATGTATTCTTTTACAAATACCGGGTGAAGAAAACGGATGACTGGAAAATTGGATTGAGTGGTTTGCAGCCGCTTGATGAAAACCTCGTTACCGGCAACAATGACCTTTCCATACTAACTGATAAAAAATTTAAAGAATTTGAGCCAATGGAGCCGCAGTTTCAGCAACAGCTTAAACGCATACTTTTTGGCTACCATCAAAGCGGGAGAAAGTTTTTTAATACCGATGACGGTAACAGTAGTTACAAGTCGTTATCGGATTACGAAGATTAAATTGCTTTTTTACCCGGCATAGCATCTATCAATTGTTGGGTATAGCGATCGCGGGGATGAAAGAAAACCTGGTCTGAGGTTCCTTCCTCGATGATGCGGCCTTTACTCATCACAAGGATCCTGTCGCTGATATAATGTACTACGGAAAGGTCGTGCGAGATAAATATGGAGGTAAAGTTCAGTTCTTTTTTAAGATCATTGATAAGGTTTAAAACCTGCGCCTGAACACTAACGTCCAGTGCCGACACACTCTCGTCAAAAATTAGAAATGCGGGGTTAAGTGCGAGCGCGCGGGCTATACAAATTCGCTGGCGCTGCCCGCCGCTAAATTGATGCGGGTAGCGGTTAAACATATCTGCTGATAAATTTACTTTTTCGAGTAATTCTACTGAATGATCTTTCTGTTGGTTGGAACTGCCGAACATTTTATGAACGATCATGGGTTCCATAATGGCATCACCAATACTAAGCCGGGGATTTAAAGACCCGTAAGGATCCTGGAAAACGATTTGTAAATCTTTCCTGATGCTCCGAAGATCGCTTCGGTTAGCCTTCGAGAGGTCGGTTCCATCCATTAAAATTTTTCCGGCATTGGCCTTTACTAATTGCAAGATTGCCCGGCCGATGGTAGTTTTACCACAACCACTTTCTCCAACGAGTCCAACCGTTTCGTTTTTTAAAACATCAAAACTAACATCATCTACTGCAGGGGTAAATTCGGTTGGTCGTCCAAAGAAATTTTTAGCTGTTGGATATATAACGGACAAATGCTGCACGCTCAGTACCGTTTTTGAATCGATTGCCGATAAAGGTTTTGAATCGATTGTTTCGCCAAATGTTTGTTCCTTGTCAGGGGACATGAAGTCACTGATAACAGGCAATTTCTTTCCCTTACTATTTGCTGAAGGCCGGCATGCCAGCAGGGCCCGGGTATAGGCATGACCTGGATTTTCCAGGATCTTTCGGGCATCTCCGGCTTCTACAATCTCACCTTTGTACATAACAATGATATCATCAGCGAGGTCTGAAACCAGTGCCAGGTCGTGCGTTATCAGGAGTACTCCCGCATTATTTTCGAGCTGTAGTTTTTTAATAAGGAGCAGGATATTTCTTTGAACACCGGCATCCAGGGCAGTAGTAGGTTCATCGGCTATAAGTAGTTGTGGCCCGCAGCTCATGGCCATCGCAATCATTACCCGCTGCTTTTGTCCCCCGCTTAACTCGTGGGGAAAACGTTTCAGCATTGCTTCCGGCGTAGGGAGAGAGACCTGGCGGAATAACTCAATCGTTTCCATGCGCGCCGTTTTCTTAGAGACATCCTTGTGCTGCAGGATAGCTTCCATTACCTGGTTACCACAGGTGAACAAGGGGTTGAGGGAAGTCATTGGTTCCTGGAATATCATCGAAATGCGGTTTCCCCTGATGGATGAAATTTCCTTGTTGGAAAGGGTAAGCAGATCTTGCCGTTGATTGCTATCTTCAGAAAAAAAGATATTCCCTGAGATCTGCGTGTTTGCCGGTAATAGCTGCAAAATAGATAGGGCGGTAACCGATTTACCTGAGCCACTTTCGCCAACGATGGCAACCATCCGGCCTTTTTCAATGGTAAAAGAACTTGATTTTACGGCAGTGTTGCCTGGACTTTTTTCAAAGGCAATACTTAGGTTAATAATTTCAAGTAGTGGGAACATGGCTACTATAAATGTTGAAAGCGTGGGTTGTACACTGATCTAAAATTTGAGGTGACGCACGGTTAAGCCATCATTCAATAATTGCTTAAGCGAATCAATGCCAATCTTCAGGTGGCGTTCTACATATTGTGCCGTTACTGATTTATCACTTGCTTCTGTTTTTACTCCTTCCGGAATCATCGGCGAATCACTTACCAGCAGTAATGCCCCCGTGGGAATCTTATTAAAAAATCCTACCGTAAAAATGGTGGCTGTTTCCATATCAATGGCGTATGCTCTTATTTTTTTTAAATATTCTTTAAATACCTCATCATGTTCCCAAACCCGCCTGTTAGTAGTGTAGCATACCCCGGTCCAGTAATCACACTCGTAATCACGAATGGTAGTACTGATTGCTTTTTGTAAAGCAAAAGCGGGTAGGGCCGGCACTTCAGCCGGCAGGTAATCGTTACTGGTACCTTCGCCCCGAATTGCTGCAATTGGAAGGATGAGATCACCGATGGTATTTCGTTTTTTCAGTCCGCCGCATTTACCAAGGAACAACACGGCCTTAGGAGTAATTGCCGTTAACAAGTCCATAATTGTTGCTGCACCTGGGCTACCCATTCCGAAATTTATGATCGTAATGTTACCTGCTGTTGCACACTGCATCGGCCTGTCCATACCTATTATCTCCACGTTATTCCATCCCGCAAACATGGTCACGTAATTCGAAAAATTTGTGAGGAGAATATATTTTCCGAAGTCTTCTAATTTTTGCCCCGTGTATCGTGGCAGCCAGTTTTCTACGATCTCTTCTTTTGTTTTCATCTTATTATTGTTCAGATAAAAGTACAAAAAAATAGATTGTTAGCTTTTCACCATGCGTGATGCCGTTAAGTTCAAAAAGTTGTGCATTTGTTTATCAGGTTATCTTTGTTTACATGATCAATGTTGTTTACCCTGCTCTCAAGCCAAAAATAAAAGTGGCGGCGGGCAGGGAATTTATATTTTGCCTCATCCGAAAGAGGTGGTTTTCTGTAACCCCCGAAGAGTGGGTGAGGCAAAACTTTCTCCTGTATTTTAC
This sequence comes from Chitinophagales bacterium, assembly GCA_025355935.1. Classification (GTDB taxonomy): domain Bacteria; phylum Bacteroidota; class Bacteroidia; order Chitinophagales; family Chitinophagaceae; genus Ferruginibacter. Next base: position 4,974 of record JANXYS010000344.1, read on the forward strand.
GGAGGTTTTGCATTACAGCAAAAGCGTGATCGCGGTTGAAAAGCAAATACGGGTTGGTGAGATGGAGAAGAGATTCGACATTGTAGTTTATGATCGGGATACGAAGCCATGGATTGTTACCGAATGCAAGGAGTCGTCTGTAAATCTTTCGGGCGCTACCCTGCAACAGGTTTTGCGTTATAATATTCATCTCACTGCTCCTTACTTGTGCATCACTAACGGGAACTATACATTCGCATTTAAAAATGA
>JANXYS010000358.1 GCA_025355935.1 Chitinophagales bacterium
AGGCTCGGTTTTATTGATGAGATCTTTATTTTTATCTGTTCTCAACCATTGTTCTTTAAATTGCTCCTGGGTTTGATTGAAGTGTTTAGATATTCGTTTGAGATCGGCAGGTGTAAAAGTTGGAGTCATTTTTTTACAACAGTTCGCACAGGTAATGCAATCCACTTCCTGCCATACTTCCATTTCAATTATCGGCGTAAGTTTATCAATACCTTTTGGAGGGGCTTTCTCAGTTTTGTTTAGGAATCGACGGAATGATTGCCGGTACAGTAAAAGATTTTTTTTAAATGTTCTAAAATTAACTGGCGTCATGCTGCTGTTATAAAATATTTGTGGAGCGAAAATAATGTTTAATTAAATTGTACAGTGATCATACAAAAATATTATGTGGGAACCGTATAAAAAAGGCTTTAAGTCGTGGTTGCAGCTGGAGCGCTCACTTTCAGAAAATTCCGTAGATGCTTATCTCCATGACATCTCTATGCTTACATCGTACTTTGAGTTGGAAGGGATAATCAAATCGCCTGCCGATATAATTCTGAAAGATTTAGAATTATTCGTTCAGTCTATCCATGCACTGGGCATGACTCAATCTTCTCAGTCCCGCATTATTTCAGGATTGCGAAGCTTTTATAAATATTGCCTGATTGAACAAATTTGCGAGATAGACCCGACCGTTTTGCTGGAGGCTCCCAAGCTTACACGCAAACTTCCCGATACCCTTGCGTTTGAAGAAATTGAAAAAATAATATCGTGTGTAGATCTGAGTAAACCCGAAGGGGAACGAAATCGCGCAATGTTTGAAACGATGTACAGCTGCGGACTCCGGGTTAGCGAGGTTACAAACCTGAAACTAAGTTGTTTGTTTTTAGAAGTAGGTTTCGTAAAAGTAACCGGTAAAGGCGACAAAGAACGACTGGTTCCAATTGGAAGTGATGCCATTAAGTACATTAATATTTACAGGGAAAATATCAGAACACAAGTACCTGTGATAAAAGGTGAAGAAGATTACTTGTTTTTGAACAGGCGTGGCAGCCGGATCAGCAGGGTTATGATCTTTCTCATTTTAAAACAGCTGGTGAAGCAAGCAGGCATTAAAAAGAATATTTCTCCGCATACATTCAGGCATTCGTTTGCAACGCACCTGGTGGAGGGCGGGGCAGACCTTCGGGCCGTGCAGGAAATGCTAGGCCACCAGAGTATTACTACAACGGAAATTTATACCCATCTCGACCGGGAATTTTTGCGTACAACACTTCACCAGTTTCATCCTGCCTTTAAAAGCTATTGAAGTGTTAACCCTGATTTAAATCAAGGACTTCGCTAAATCATAACATCCTGAGGAGGATAAAGGGGAGTAACAGTAGTTTGGGAAACCTTATTGCGGTAGTGCTTAAAAAGGCTTTGCCAACGCAGGTTGAGCACCCCCAGAATTCCTTCTTTAACGATGCCTTTGTTCATTTTACTTGCACCCAGCTTACGATCTTTAAAAGTTATAGGAACTTCTACAATTTTAAAACCCAGCTTCCAGGCAGCAAATTTCATCTCTATCTGGAAAGCATAACCGATAAAACTAATAGCGTCAAGGTTGATCGTTTCCAATACATTCCGACGATAACATACAAACCCGGCGGTAGGATCTTTAACCGGCATCCAGGTAATCATCCGGGTATAAAAACTTGCTCCTTTGGATAATGCAATGCGGTTAGCCGGCCAGTTTTCAACTGCGCCAAACTTTACATACCGTGATCCTACTGCCAAATCGGCCCCGCCGTCTGTGCACGCAAGGTATAAACGATTAAGATCCAAAGGATTATGGGAAAAGTCAGCATCCATCTCAAAAATGAAGTGATATCCTTTATTAATAGCCCACTTAAACCCGTGGATGTAGGCCGTGCCGAGGCCTAGTTTACCACGACGTTCATCCAGGAATAGCTGTCCGGGATACCGGGGAAATAACGACCTTATGATATTAGCTGTTCCATCCGGGGAACCGTCATCAATAACCAGCACATGATAATTCGAATTCAGGGCAAATACTGCAGCAATAATGGCTTCAATATTCTCTTTCTCATTGTAGGTTGGTATGATGACTATTTTCTCCAAGTAAAACCCTTTGATTTCAAAAATACAATATTAATAAAAAGTATTACCTGATTGCTAAAATTAAACCTGTTGTTTTATTTGTTTTTTAACAACGCCCTGTTGAAAAGTTCTGTGAGCTTTTTCTTAGTGTGCATAGGAAAATCACCCTTCATCATCCAATCATAATATTGGGGTTCATTCCTGAGAGTGTCAACCACTGATTTGCCCTTATATTTTCCGAAATTAAATACTTCCACTCCTTTTTCATTAAAACTAAACCGCCGGGCATAATCAACAATTTTTTCTTCACCAATAGTAGCGAGTATACTGTCTACTGAGTTCCCTAATTTATCATATCTGGCAATCTGGGCCTCAAGCACTTCAATAGTAGCGGAAATATCGACTTCGGCGCTGTGTGCATTTTCAAGTTCCTTTTGGCAAAAGAATTTGTATGCCGCACTTAGGGTTCGCGGTTCCATCGTATAAAAAATGTGTTGAACATCCACCATTCTTCTATCGCTGAGGTTGACTTCAAACTCAGCTCTCAAAAACTCCTCCATTAGTAATGGGATGTCAAACCGGTTACTATTATAACCTCCCAGATCACAATTTTCCAGGAACTGTTTTATTTCATTTGCGCATTGCTTGAATGTAGGGGCATCCTTGACCATTTCATTGGTAATGCCATGAATATCGATCACGACCTGCGGAATAGTTATCTGTGGGTTTATGAGCTTTCTCTTGACCACGCGTGTTTGATCGGGCATCATTTTTATGATGGCAATCTCAACAATTCTATCCTGGGAAAGATTTATGCCGGTCGCTTCTATATCGATAAATGCAATGGGACGGGTTAATGTTAACATTAATCAGATTGGTTTAAAAATTGAGATCAATAAAAAGTTAAAAAAGAATTCAAACAAATGTACTTATTCTTTAGAAGCAGGCATGTACCAGTTATCAATTATCTTTGCGTGTGCCAGGAAGCATAAAATTAAAAAGTTATTTTTATCCTGTTGATTATGTTTTTTTTATCCGGAATGATTTGCAGTTGCAGTACCTGACCAAAAACAGGGCGCCTGATAACTTCTGCTATTATTTACTAACCTAAAATACCTAACCATGAATTGGATTCCGCTTGAGGATATCAACGATATCGACAAGATTAAACAAGATTCTATCGCAAAGGCCCAGGTAATCTTTAAACACAGCACGCGATGCAGTATCAGCAGTATGGCGAAGAGCCGGCTTGATAGAAGTAGCATTCCCGAGGATGTTGATTTTCATTACCTTGATCTAATTGCTCACAAGGCATTGTCTGCCGCTGTAGCTCAACAATTTTCAGTGCATCACGAATCACCTCAAATCCTCGTTATAAAAAATGGGGAGTGTGTGTATGATGAAAGTCATAGTGGGATTTCCATGGACGAGATTGAGGAAATTGCAAAAAAATAATCGCTTGTAGATTACGGGGGCTTATGACTAAGCGCGTGGCAGCTGCGTAGCAGTTGTCAACCTTTAAAGGTTGA
>JANXYS010000359.1 GCA_025355935.1 Chitinophagales bacterium
CTAAATAATAGGCGCAGCAGGGTTTCAGGGCGAAATATTTCTTAAAAAAAGTAACACAAAAGGGAAAACACGAATTTTAAAACGAATTACACGAATTAGCTCCCGCTGGAGATAGCCTACACGACTTATGATTAAGTTGAAGATGCAAGGCTCTTTCGTATTTGCAGTGAGTAGGACTGCTGAAGCGCGGATCGCCTTATAGATAACCACGGCAGCTAAGGGCAGATTGAACTTAGTTTGTATCAGAAAAGTTCGTAAAAGATTTTACCAGTAAGAGCAGAAGCCAGCTATCTTGTGCGCCCCACCGGGCAGCCTACCTGCCAGCGGGCTCCCTGGTACTGCGTAACATTATTACCCGGCACGTATAGGCAAACCGGTCGGCGGCGGACGTTCTGATCAAAGCATAGAGTCAGCTTACCGCTTTCTTTTTGTTCGCAATAATAATAGTTATTAGTAAGGCGATAAATCCCAATAAAGAACAAATCACAAAGCCCCATTTTAAACCCAATGCCTGTGATATGGCACCCATTAATAACGGACCAATCATGTCGCCTAATTCTTTAAAAGAACCTGCCGCTCCCATGGTGGCACCCATTTCGTTTTCTTTTGCAAGACTGCTTACCAACGTATCCGTATTTGTCCACACAATGCCAATGCCTATACCTGACACAATACAAGTAATAACTAAGAGTGGTCCTGTTACAAAAGGGATGGCTGCGGTTGAAAGAACAGATAGCAGCATACCCAGCCGGAGGAGAAGTACCTGGTCGAATTTATCGGCAAGCCAGCCTGCTACAGGCTGCACTACTAAATAGGAAATAGTGGTTGCTGAAAGCAACAAACCCGTATTAAATGCATTATACCCTAAGTTGTGGATACGAACAGGTAAAAAACCAAACAAAATGCCCACGAAAAACATGTTGATGACAATGACTAAAAACCACGGCATCAGAGTTTTATTCTTAAAAACACCAAACAGCGATTTATATGAGAAATCATCGTCGTCGTCGTCGAATGCACCGGTCATTTTTTGCTTATCTGCTGGTAATGTAAAGGCAAGCAATAAAGCAATGACGCCAATGCCGGCACAGGCATAAAAGATGCCCGAGAAATCGGATTTCATTACAATTGCACCGCCTATTACCGGGCTTACAACATACCCTAATCCTTTAATGGCATTGTAAATACCAAAAGCTTTTCCTTTATTGTCTTTATACAATGTACCTACCATTGCAAGTGAAACAGCGGATAAGGATGCGCCGCCCAGGCCTTGTAAAAATCTCACAACAATTAAAAACTTTGGAGGTACGAAAGGATACAGTAATGACGCGAACACAAAAATAATGATCCCGAGATAAAGGGCTTTCTTCATTCCTTTTTTATCTGCCAACCCGCCAAAGACGGGCTTTGCAACTATTTCTGCAAAATCATATACGGCAATCAGTAAACCAATCATGGTCAAACCAATGCCTACCTTCTCTGCGTAAAAAGGAAGATTAACTGCTACAATGTGAGCCCCAAATGAGGTAGCAAAACCAAGAAAGCCCAGCACGAACGCCCACTTCATAGATGTTTTCATCCTTGTAATTATGTAAGAATTTTATTTAGTCGCCCTATTAACTTATCATTTTAAATTGAAAAAAATTACTTCTTTAAACTTTTGGCGAGTATTAAAAAAAAACACCGCTAACGCACGAGCTAAAGTAGTTGTTCCCCAGCCCGGAAATACTGCGGAATAAAGTTAAAAGTTCCATGGATGGATAGCCTCATTTCACAATCACCAGGGGAATCAGCCACTGTCATAATTTATTTAGATTGAATAGAACGTTCACCTCTCTTCTCCTCATGCTACTAAAAAAAGGGATCATCCTAACGATGATCCCTTTCAGAGGTCCCTAGCGGATTCGAACCGCTGTAGAAGCTTTTGCAGAGCTTTGCCTAGCCACTCGGCCAAAGGACCGTTTTAATTTCCATTAAAAAACAACAGTTAAGGTAATTACTATAACTATTATTATTATTTTGGATTGCAAAAATAGGGTATTTTTAATCATAATTTTAATATCGACAACGCCTTACCACAAAAAATTCTCAAAAATCTGCCATGGCAACAATTGCTGCTTCCGAACTTATTATCAACGAGCGCGGAGCTATCTATCACGTTAATTGCAGGCCCGAAGAAATCGCGCACACCATTATCACCGTTGGCGACCCAGAGCGCGTGAAAGAAGTTTCGAAGTATTTCGACTCAGTTGAAGTCAAAAATAGCCACCGCGAATTCATTACACATACTGGCTATATTGGCAAAAAAAGATTATCAGTTACCAGTACCGGCATTGGCCCCGATAATATAGACATTGTATTAAATGAACTGGACGCCCTCGTCAATATCGACTTTCAAACCCGAACCATCAGACCTGAGCTGACTTCACTTAACATTATCCGGGTGGGCACGTCGGGATCGCTGCAGGCAGAAATTCCTGTTGATAGTTTCGTAGCGAGCACGCACGGCCTCGGCCTCGATAACCTGCTCAACTTTTATACACACGATAGTAATGAGGAAGAGAAACAAATTATGCAGGCCTTTCACACGCATACCCAGCTCCACCAGGGTACCTCGTCGCCATATATTACGGGCGCGGGCGTTAGCTTATTAAAAGAATTTGTCACCGGCTTTCACCAGGGCATCACCGTTACCTGCCCCGGATTTTATGGACCACAGGGACGCGTGCTTCGTATGGGGCTTACATACCCGCACCTTATTGACAGGCTAACAAGCTTTAGTTTTGGTAACCATCGTATCAGCAATTTCGAAATGGAAACAAGCGCGCTATATGGCATGGGAAAAATCCTCGGTCATCATTGTTTGTCTCTCAGTGTAATCGTAGCTAACCGTATAAGCAGGGAATTTAGTAATGATGGCGGGCGTGCCGTCGAAAATTTAATCATAAAAACGCTGGAAAATATTTCCGGTTCCAAATAACATGCAGATAGAATTTCATAAATACCAGGGCACCGGCAACGATTTTGTTGTTCTTGATAACCGGGATGAAAAATACTCCGGCCTTACCAGCAGGCAGATCAAATTGCTTTGTCATCGCCGTTTTGGCGTTGGTGCCGATGGTCTAATGCTGCTGCAAAATAAAGCAGGTTACGACTTCGAAATGATTTATTATAATGCGGATGGAAATACCAGCAGTATGTGTGGCAATGGCGGCCGGTGCATTGTTCGTTTTGCCTATAACCTCGGCATGCATAAATACACTTATAATTTTAGGGCCATCGATGGGGATCATGAAGCGGAGATAGACAATAACAATATTATTCGTTTAAAGATGGCCGATGTGAACGATGTGGAAGAACACAACACCCATGCGGTACTCAATACGGGCTCGCCGCATTATGTAAAATTTGTAAGTGAAGCTGACGATGTAAACGTGGTACAAACTGGCCGCGAAATCCGCAACAGCAGGCAGTTTAAAGAACAGGGCATTAACGTGAACTTCGTGGAAAGTACAGGTGACGATTCCATCTTCGTGCGAACTTATGAACGCGGTGTGGAAGATGAAACACTTAGTTGTGGTACAGGTGTAACAGCAGCAGCCCTTGTGAGCGCGCACAATTCAAAAGGCTTCAACCGGGTAGAAGTGAAAACACCCGGCGGTTCGC
>JANXYS010000153.1 GCA_025355935.1 Chitinophagales bacterium
GTTTTTGTTTCCGCCGTATGCTCCTGGTGGTCGCCCGTCTGGGGAATAGCAATGTTCCAGGTTTGAACAGGTTTTAGCTTAACAATCGCGCTCCACATCTTATCGTAACCTTGCTGTTCAAGTGTTTTAAGATCCTGTCGCGTCACTTTAATTGTTCTGAAGTATAATCCACTAATGTTTTTGTATTTCAACAAGCTTTTGAAAGGCAGGCCGATACTGTTAACTTTCTCGGATGTGAGGTTGAGCGAAGGGCGTATAATTTGCGCAACGAGGTTTAAACAATTTAATGCGCCTTCGGACCCCGGATATTTTTTGGCAGTTTGTTCTGCAAGCTCTTTCGCTTTCTTACTATCAAACTGGCTGGCTTTATTTGTTTCCCGGTTATAAGTACTGCCTGATTGCTGGTAGAGCAAGGCGCGGCGGTAAGCTGCTTCCGCAATTAGCGGATTACCGTCGTATGTTCGTTCAAGTTGCTTTAAACTTTCTTCGTAAAGTTTGTCTTTATCATTGAAAACCCCATGGTCATGTACAAAGGCAAGGCGCGAAAGATCCGCATCGATAAGGGCTGCTGGATTAGCGTCTGTAAGATGAAAGGATATTAATTTTTGTAGTATTTGGATAGCATGAAAATATAGCGACGAGGTATCAGGTGTATGAAATGGATGAGCACTGAATGCCTTCGCGGGCTCGAAATATGCAGCGTCATTTAAAATAAATTTGTACGATGGATTTGTTACGTCATTCTCAGTACTCATGAAATAATCAAGCGCACGGAAGCCCAAAAAATCAAAGAGTGTCGGTCGTAATTCTTTTGTGTTCGTACCCTTTTCGATGATTGCATCATAAGTTGTAATCTTAGTATTTTTCAACAGATTTTCATTTTGATTCGACTCCATGTATCTCTGGGCAATAACACTGTTTAGCTTTGCAGCACTCCAACTGCTTATGTCGGGAGACGATTCAGACGAAAGTGGAGTTTGCGAGTAGAGTTTATAGCGGTTCCTCTGCTTGTACGTTAATAACAGGGTCGCCTGCATACTCTGCAAAATATTCTTTGCGGGGGCCTTTGTCTGCGTAATCAGGGTATCGAGGTAGTAGATATTTTTCAGCTGGCTGTCTTCTTCTACGCCATTGCGATATTTAAGTTGAAACATAACCGCCTTGATCTGTTGCGGGTCGTTGCCTGCGTCTTTTGCCCCGGAAAAAATTTTATCTACCAACGCCAGCGCTGATTTTGTTAATCCCTGCTTCTCCAATGCATCTATTTTTTTCCATTCTGCATCGTAATTGTGTAGGTTTTGCGCTTCCACCGATTGAAATTTTAGGATTATTAAAAGGGCAATCAGGGTAATTTTTTGGAACATTAGGTCGGGTTTAAAAGATGTTTACAAGTTACGAATTAACGACAGCGTTAATTATTACTTTATAAGGGATGAAATTATGAGCACAATTACATAATTCCGGATGAACCTTTTTTCTTTAACTTTTTTTTGGCTTGCTGGTGTTTTACTAAACTTAACTGTAAATATCCAATACTTAAGGTTTGTTTGAAACTTAAAGTTATCAGGATGAAAAAAATCTTTACACTTATTACTTCCATTTTATGTTCTATTTCTTTATTTGCCGGTATTCCGCAGACAAGGCTAACCGTTAGTACAAACTTGAAATCACCTGTAATTGTTTTAGTAGACGGACAATCTTTAAATAGTCAACGTGATAACCGTAACGATGATGAATTAATCATTAACAATCTATCAGCAGGTTATCACAATATAAAAATCTATCAAAAGAATGCCGTTAGGGGCTGGGGTTACAGAACCCAGGTTATTTATGATGGAAATGTGTATGTGAAACCCGGGTATCATGTGGATGTTACCCTTAACAGGTTTGGCAGGGCGTTAATAGACGAAAGACAAATTACCCGCGATGATTACGATGAATACGACGATAATATCGGCCGATCTTATCCGGGCAATCCGCAAAACCAGGGGAATGAACCGTACCCCCGCAACCAGCAGTATCCTTCAAATGGCGGAGGTGGCTACGATAACGAAAACCAGGCTATGAATGCTGGCAGCTTCGCCCAGTTTCGGTATATGCTTGGCAACATTTCTTTTGAAGACAGCAGGCTCGTAATGGCAAGACAAAACATTTAACAGAATTCTTTTAATGTAACACAGGTGAAACAAATTATGGAGTTGTTTTACTATGAGGCTAACAGACTTGAGCTGGCTAAACTTGCTTACCGTCGAACGATAGATAAACAGTATTACTTTGCCGTGAATGATGCGCTTACCTATAATTCTTCGAGGGAGGAATTAGCGAGGTACATCCGGCAGTCAGGGTATTAAATACATGAACCTTAATAGTTTTAAAAAAGAGCGTGGAACATATCTTCCACTCTCTTTTTTTAACACGTTTGCACCATCAAGATTAATTTGTTTTTCCAGGGTATATTTTTAGGGCTACTGCCAGGCAATCCATCGCTTTATTAATAGATGAAACATTTAGAACATAGGCGAGCCGTACTTCATTTTTTCCCGCGCCGGCGGTACTGTAAAATCCGGTGGCCGGGGCGAGCATAACCGTTGAACCATTGTGTTGAAACGACTCCAGCAGCCACTGGCAGAATTGATCGCTGTCATCAATCGGTAAACGTGCCATGGCGTAAAACGCGCCGCCCGGGTTGGGACAAAATACCCCGGGCATAGCATTAAGGCGTTTTACAATGGTATCGCGCCGCAATTTGTATTCGGCCTTGGTGGTATCAAAATAGTTATCGGGTAAATCAACTGCAGCCTCTCCGAGCACCTGGGCATAAAAAGGCGGGCTTAATCTCGCCTGGGCAAATTTCATGGCTGCATTTAATACTTCTTTGTTTTTAGTTCTAAACGCGCCGATCCTGCCGCCGCAGGCGCTATATCTTTTGCTGATTGTATCCATAAGGATTACATTCGATTCTGCACCAACTAACGTCATAGCACTTGTGTGCGTTCCCTCATAGCAAAATTCACGATACGCTTCGTCGGCAAATAAAAACAGATTGTGTTTGATTACGATCTCTTTTAGTATTTCGAGTTCGCCTGTACTATAGAGGTAACCGGTCGGGTTATTCGGATTGCAAAGCATAATTGCCTTCGTTCGGGGCGTGATAGCTTTTTCAAAATCGTCGATGGGGGGAAGTGCGAATCCGCTTTCGATAGAAGATCCGATTGCAATTACTTTTACATCTGCCTGAACGGCGAATCCATTATAGTTGGCGTAGAAGGGTTCCGGTATGATAATTTCATCGCCGGGATCCATGCAGGCCATGAAGCCAAACAGGATGGCTTCGCTGCCGCCCGTAGTTACAATAATCTCATTCGCCGAAACCGTAATATTGTTTTTTGCGTAATATTCTACCAACTTTTTGCGATAGCTTTCGTTACCAGCGCTGTGGCTATATTCCAAAACCGTGATGTCGCAATTTTTAACAGCATCCAGACACTCTCTGGGAGTTTCAATATCTGGCTGCCCGATGTTGAGGTGGTACACCTTTGTACCTTTCTCCTTTGCTGCTTCTGCATATGGTACCAATTTCCGAATGGGAGAAGCTGGCATCTGCAGGCCGCGTTGACTAATCGTTATCATAACGCAAAGATAATGTGCCGATATCCAAAACGGGTTGTCGGCTAAAACATTTTAATAAACAAAAGCGTCCTTGCATCCCATCGGCACACGGTGTAGTAAAATAGACGCTCTTTCGTGAAGACACAAACCAGGGCGGGGCGTCCTAGCGTGCCATCGGCACAACGTGTAGGTAGAAAGACGATTCAGTGCGATGAATCCCGTTCCATCGGAACGGCGTGTGGTATATGCTCAATTGGAAATCATGACAAAAAATCACACGGCAACCCTACGGGGAGCCGATCTTCAATATGAATTTTTTCCTACCGACACGTTATCCCTACGGGGTTGGTCATGGTGTTTTGTGCCGCTGGCACGTCGTGTATGTAAATCGGAAGATGAACTCCATTTTCGAGCCGACGGCAAGACCTGTAGCATATAGACGCTGGTTCGTGAGGACACTAACCAGGGCGGGGCGTCCTAGCGTGCCATCGGCACAACGTGTAGGTAGAAAGACGATTCAGTGCGATGAATCCCGTTCC
>JANXYS010000381.1 GCA_025355935.1 Chitinophagales bacterium
AATTGCCTTCATCACCGAAGTACCATCACAGTGCCTTTTAAAATTCTTTGTGGCTTTGGCAGATTAATTATATACACATACACACCCGGTGACACGTCCTGCCCTTTATACCTGCCGTTCCAGGGGACATTAAAGTTTTTATTCTCAAACACTACTTGTCCGAAGCGGTCGAAAACCCTGAGCTCGAAACCAGGAAAAGCATTGAGTGCCGGAATGCTCCAGGTTGGGTTAATGCCATCGCCATTGGGAGTAAAAGCATTTGGAATAAATATTCCATTGAATACTTTTACCGATACTGAATCTGAACTCTTTCCGCAGCCATTGTTAGAAAGCACATCCAGCACGTAAGTGATATCAGCAACAGGATTTACGAGTGGATTAAGCGTTTGCGAATTAGTGATATTCATGAGCGGCGACCAGGTAAAAGATTTGTAAGTTCCAATGATGCTGCCGTCTAAAGCAGTTGTTTGGCCTTTAACGATAAGTTTATCCGGCCCTGCTGCGGCAAGTGCGCGCTCGTAAACCGTAATTGCCGTTTGCGCGGTATCTGAACAACCAGCCGAATTACTTACTATTACCTTGTAGGTAACCGAACTGGACGGTATGGCGGTAGGATTGCTAATGCTGTCAGAAGAAAGGCCGTTGGATGGAAGCCATAAGTAACGCACCCCTCCACTTGCCTGCAAGCGAATGCTATCACGTTGACAAATCACCGATGAGGCGGGAGATACCACGGCAATAGGCCCGGCATTAACTGCTATACCCGTACTGGCATTTCCAATACACCCGAATGAAGTTGTCCCTAAAACAGAATAAGTACCAGCCTGCGAAGGTTGAATATTTGTAACCGGAACATCCGGCCCTGAAGCAGCAAAACTGCCCGGGCCAGTCCAGGAATAGCTGGCGGCACCACCCGCGCTTAGCATTCCGGTACTTCCAGCGCAAACCGGCCCGTTGTTGCTGGCGGTAACTATGGGGTTTGCATTTATAATAACCGAAATTGGCGGGGAGGATATTTTGCATTGAGGTGAACCCAGGTTTCCGGCTTCCGCAACATTTAATCGATACTCGTAATTTCCGACGGCTGAAGTAGCGGGAAAATTCCGGCTCAGGGATGTCGTGTTTGCGCCAGGAATGTCTGTCCAGCTATTTCCGTTGAAGCGTTGCTGCCATATAAAAGATGGATTATTAAAGCCCCCGCTAACATTGCAATTAAAAGTAAATGATCTGTTTATTCCTTCACAAATATTAATTTGATTAGTGGATTGGCCGTTAACCGAGGGCGTTAGTAACGGTCCGCAAGGTCTGAAAGTGATATCATCAAGTGCAAGATCATTGCCGCACCCCCCTACCGCGTTGTTTACGATACGGAGCACTATATCGGAACCTGCAGCCGGTGTTTTAAAAAAGAAACCGTACTGATTCCAGGTAGGAGAGCTTGTAGGAGGGATTTTGCCTGTTTGATAGCTTGCAAGTATGGCGCCTGATGTATTCTCGATAAAGAAAGTTAAATCGGGTTGACTTGATGCACCACCGCAGGATGAAGGAAGTATAATATTCAATACCCAGGCTGCAAACTCATAAGTGCTGTTTCCGCAAAGCCCCCTTACTGTATCAACATAAAAAGCACTGGGCTGCAACGCAGCATTTACCAGCATAAAATAGCCATTGCCCGTATGATCGCTGGGGAGGCTATGCCAGGTGTTGCCGAAACAGGAGTTACTGTTACTTCTAACTGTATAAAAACCATCCGGAGGACAATCGTTTGTAACAAAGGTATACCCTGTAGCTGCGGCTGAAAGCGGGGCTCCGGGATTACTACCACTGCCAAAAGTTATGTTGATGATCGGATCTCCCAGGCTGCCCTGGCAAAGCTGGGCATTACATGGAAGAGATATAATGAATAAAAGAAGCGAATAAAAACATTTTGATAGCATGCGTTACAAATATCTTTAATCAGAAGCAGAAATGATTTTATTTTAAAAAATTACTTTTTTTAATTATTCCGGCTTACTTCCTTAGCAACCGGTATCTAGCCGCTCCTCAATTATCTTCTTTGATACTATTGGTAGGTACTGTTTCTGGAGTTACAAACTGCATATAATTAAGGTTGAATCCTCCCCTCACTACTAATACTTTCATCATGTTAGTACCTTTTTGTAGGGTAACATTTTTCACTAAGGTATTTTTCCAGGTTTGGAAGTGACCAGTATTTGGCAGGGGCACAAAACCACTGACTGCAGTTCCGTTAATGAACAACTGTACCATCCCACCGTTTATAGGTGACGATGTGCGAACCTTAACATCGTATGTTCCGGCTTCCGGGGCACTTAAAGAGTAAAGTAGCCATTCGCCGTCCTGCATGTAGCCAATGTTAAAACCATTTGTTAACCGGTCAGCGCAAGGCTCAATATCAACGCCGTCATTCCTGTATTGGCCGCCTTTATTCCACTCCACATGGTAGGTATCATCAACCCAGTAATTAGCGGAATCAATATCGTGGTAGGCGATACCAGCGCGCCCGAGATCGTAGTCACAAGCATAAACTGTAAGGTTAGGTTTGATAACATGAGGTTTAAAAGCAACTGTTTCCTCTGTAGTCACCTGGCGCATAATCGCATCCGTTACATCCTTATGGAAGATGTTATTTTGATTTTTAGTATCTGCCGCATATCTCATTAATGACGATAAGGCTTCCTCTGATGTTGGCTTCCTTCCAAATCCTTTCCAATACTCAAGCAGTTGCTTATACCCATCATTTAATTTCACTTGTAACGGGTTATTAAGTCCTGATTTTTTCAAAGGCCATAAGGTCCAGCCTATCTTGTTTCTTTCGCAAAGCCTGATCACTTCAGTCATCCAGGTATTGGAGTTCTCCCCGGTTTCGCCCAACCATATCGGTACATTATATTTCTTGCGGTAATCCAGGAACTTTTTAATTGATCCATCATGAGTATTGTTCCAGTATTTATGGAAACTCATTACCGTATTATCATCCCATAAAGGGAAAAATCCTTCGTAATTGTTACCCCAGCAATTACCTTCAATAATGATGATGTGTTTCTTATCGATTCTCCGAATTGCTGTGGTGAGTTGCTTGTACATCGCTACCAGCGGCTTGTTTAGTTTTTCAGAACAACCATTTTTATCATTGGCATTTTGGAATCCCCAATTCGGTTCATTTATAAGATCGTACCCGCCGATCCAATCCTCATTTACATACCGGGCTGCAAACTTTTCCCAAAGTGCGATGGTCTTCTTACGATTTGCTTCGCTCTGCCAAAGGGAGGGCTTTGTTTTATCGCGATCGGAAATGGCGTTATCGTTACCTTGTCCGCCGGGCGTTGCGTGCAGATCTAATATTAAATAGATCTTATTTGCTTTACACCAGGATAACAGACTATCAGTTAATTGAAACCCTTTTTCAATCCAGGTATTTTTTCCGGCAACTGGCTCCTGGTCCACTGGCAGGGTATAGAGATTAAAATGCATGGGAAGACGGATGGCATTAAACCCCCAGGAGGCTAGAGAATCTACGTCGGCTTTAGTGCAATGGTTTGCAATCCAATAATTGTAAAACTTTTCCGTATTTTCCTTGCCCACAAGTGCTTCTATTTTCCCTTTTATTTCGGTTTGATTGCCCGCAATACCCCCCAATTGCATCATATATGGTTCCTGCAGCATCCAGCCGCCCAAGCCCATACCCTTTAAAATTACTTCCTGCCCATTTGCATTAATAATAGTTCCCCCTTTCACCTTTAATGATTGCGAATAAGAGACGAAACCGAAAAAGAGAAACATAAATAAGAAGGTGTAAATGCGCATCATAAATAATTAATAGTAAAGATGGTTAATAGAAAAATGGGTAAGCGGGGAGTTGTAATAAAACTAAGAAAAAAAATTTGAAGATGTCTCCAATTCAAATGGATTGTATAAAAACCATAAGCATGAAAGTTCCAAGAATAGTATTTTAGAGGAAAAAGAGGACGGAGGTAAAAATGATTGTAGTTAATCGGGATATAAATATGCCAGGTTTCATTAGATAGATAAAGTGAGCCATGGCAAATTTAAAAAGTGAGTTATAACCATGCTCATATTAATAGCGTTTCCAAGATAACTTAACTGCATAATTCAGAAGGGGAATTTCAGAGGGAGGTCCTTAAAAATTATGGCTTTGGAAGGCCTTGGACTGCATTTTGAACAATTTAGTCCTTAACGGGAGGGAAAGAAAATAACTCGTTATGTTTAAGCTGTAGTGCGAATTTCCATTTTTCAAGTAGTAAAGTAAATAACAAAGGGTTTCAAACCAATCCGTTTAAAACCCTTTGTTATAACCTGTGGGCCCACATGGATTTGAACTATGGACCCTCTGATTATGAGTATTTTATGATGGTTTGCCAGTACCCTGTGGAAGTTCTTTTTACACCTGTTCCTATGTTAGTCATTGCCTGACCCATAGGGCGGTAGTAGCAATCGTTTTCCTTTATTATAATGAAGCTTATAAGTGTGATTAATGTATGCAAACACTATTACTTTACGCAACATACGGGGATTATAGCTGCTGGTACCGCCCGGCTTGTACTGGTCAATCAATGGCTGAATATCTACCTGATCAAGTACTTTGTTTACCACACGTACAGGATAATTAACAGGCCCCAACTCATTAAGCCGCGGGGGAAGCAATATAATTTGTTGCTGTTCATAGGTTTTAGAAACAACTTTTAAATCGTTTCTCTTTTTCATACTTAATAAGACAATCAAAAGACCAACAACGATTCTTTTTTAAACACTCTTTTTATTCACTTATGTGAATACCAAAAAATTTAAAATAAAAAAAGCTGCCCCTTTGAGATAGCCTCATTTCTTAAAAAAAATGGTTTTACCATTTTTAGCAGAGGCTCTTGCTGCATCGAGAATGCTAACAACAATTAAATTATTTTCAGGCGAATAAACCCCGTAATGTGGTATTTTTATTTTTCCTCTTACCACATCAGCTAAATAAGAAGAAGGGTCTTCATATACATCAATGTCTTTTGCTGTAAACTGTTAACCGCTGCTCAATATAATAAACGAAAAACATGACAACAACAAAATAGAACTAGAAACCGACAGCAAATTATTTGTCGTTATTAATTTTATGTAAAGTGCTTACAATCTTTTATTTTCATACAATAATAAAAACCTAACACGAGCCAAATGCCAGAAAAAACAACCAACAATTCAAGGCGCTCCTTTCTTACCAAATTTGCCAAAGGAGTGGTAGGAGCTTCACTTGGTCCATCTATCATTAGCGCAGCAGACCGTAGACGAAACATTGAATCTTTAACGAGAGCTGTTCAAAATTATTCGCCCAACGATCAAATACAGATAGCGCTTATTGGTGCCGGCGGCATGGGTACTGCCGATGCAAATACCGCTATTACTGTGCCTGGGGTAAAGCTTATTGCAGCGTGCGACTTGTATGATGGCCGACTTGCAGATGCAAAAAAGAAATGGGGCAATGATATTTTTACCACCAGAGATTACCGTGAAATATTAAACAGGAAAGATATTGATGCCGTGATAATAGGCACACCCGATCATTGGCATAAAGATATTGCTGTGGCTGCAATGAATGCGGGCAAATCAGTGTATTGCGAAAAGCCTATGGTTCATGATATAAGCGAGGGGCCGGGAATGGTAGCTGCACAAAATAAAAACAAAGTAATATTTGAAGTGGGCAGCCAGGGCCTTAGCTCTTTAGGCAATGAAAAGGCAAAAGAATTATTGAAGGATGGGGCTATAGGAAAATTAAATTATGCAGAAGGTTTTTGGTCACGCATGTCGCCCACAGG
>JANXYS010000382.1 GCA_025355935.1 Chitinophagales bacterium
GGTGTCAACTTTATAATGTTGACACCCGTTAAATGCGCCACCAATATCGGCGTGGTAGCATCTGTTAAATGGGTGCGACATGCTGCTACCAACTTTAAGCTTATGATTTATCCTGAGTGGAAAGACTGGGTCGATAATTAGGACTGTCCTCCTTCATATATTCGATTCTATCCCATAAATGTCATGTCCTCCGGCGTAAAGGTAACTTCAGTAGCCTTCATGTTTTCCCTGAAATGCTGCAGGAAAGATTTCCCGGGAATAGGATGTATTCAGGGTAAGCGGTGAAGTAATCATGCAAGGTTAGCCTGGGCGATGCTGATATTAAATTCTGCCGCGATTATTGCCATTCGGATATCATTCTTCGGTAATACCGTTAGTAACGCAAAATTAGAACCAAAAGGCGATATCGTTTGCCTCGCATAAAGATAGCACTTTCACGCCCCCGCCGTTCTCGCCTTCATGCGCAAAGGTCACTGTGGTTCTTTGTCGGTGCCCAAATAAATTTTCTATTGTTGCCACTTCGCCCATTGACAAGGCGATTTCCACTTCTTCCGGGTTAACATTGCTAATCCCCACATGCTGAATCTTTCCTTCGGACTGCATTTCATACATGGCCGCCATTGATTCACCAAAAGGAACGTCGCTTTCGGGCATTACCCGGAGATGCACCAGCCTGCACTAGTCAATTCGAAGTGTCAGTAAATTATTTTCGATACTGAGTCTTACATGGGCCAGCTGTTGTAGGCGATCCAGCTTTCGTCGGGTTTGCGGGCAGCCCCCACTTTAGTGCAGATTACCAAATCATCACCGTATGGATACAACGCCTCCCTTATCAGCCTGACATCCTCTCCATAGTAGTCTGCGGTATCAGGAAATTCACTCCCAGAGCAACTGATTTCTTTTAAAATAGCGAGCGCTACTGGCCGGTTTGGCGGCGCGCCATAAATACCTTCGCCTGTTAGGCGCATAGTTCCATAGCCAAAGCTCTTAACGGTTATCGGATGATCGCTTTTGCCGCCAATAATAATCTCCTTATTCGTCAGTAATTTTCTATGAACGAACGTAATTGAGATAATAGCGGCCATTTGAAAGCAAACACCATCCAAATCCGACTCGAAGTTACACGGGGTGAAACTAATTCTGCGGCATTGCTTTCACGTGCTATCGGGGATAACCCGACAGCAATGGTTATAATAGTGAACGTTTCACAGCCTCTCAACAAGCACTCCCGGCCCTGATTTATTAAGCCGTGTTTAAAAGTTCAGATGGCCGGCAGCTTGCACACTCATATGCAGAGACTTGATTGGCACCGGACCTTATAATTTACGGGTAAATAATAAGGTTGCCGTTAAATAGCGTCCATTGTTCCGTTACTTCCAACAAAAAAAGGATTTCCCACCGAGGCAGGAAACCCTTTCTATAAGAGATCAATAATAAATAATTAATATCCTCTATCATAACCACCGCCACCGCTGCGGTTACCACCTCCACCACTACCGCCGCCGTAGCCGCCACCGCCGCTGCGATTACCGCCGCCGCCGTATCCACCGCCACCACCGGGCTTCTTATTATATCCACCGCCGCCGCCAAATCCACTGCCGCCTGTGCGCTTCTTGTAGCCACCTTCGCCTTCAGGACGTGGTTGTGATTCGTTAACGATTAATTTACGACCCTGAACTTCAGTTTCGTTTAGGTTTGCGATGGCAGTTTTTGCTGCTTCATCATCTTCCATTTCAACAAAACCAAAACCTTTGCTGCGGCCGTTCATTTTGTCTTTCAGGATTTTTCCACTTGTTACTGTACCGTACTCTGTGAAAAGATTAGTTAAATCTTCATCAGTCATTGACCAACTAAGATTTCCAACGTAAATGTTCATTGTAAAAAACTTTTAATAAATTAAATAAAAACCATAATGTTCTAGTTAGACTACAATGAACTGAAAACGACTTAAAGAAAGCTAGATCAGCCAACAAATTAGAAACTAAAACCACTAAAGCAATACAAATGTAATATTTTATTTGACATACACCAATAAACTCAGAAAATTTAGTTAAGTCCTTTGCAAAAGTCTTTAAACGAAGAAAACCGCCGTTTTACGGCGGTTTTCTGAATTCGATCCATTAAAATTATTCTGCTATAACTTCAAGTTCAATTTCAGTTTCGTTTCCGTTACCAAAATCAATCTTAGCCTTATAATTTCCAAGTTCTTTTATCTCGTCAAGAATTGTAATACGACGACGATCAATTTCATACCCTTTCTGCTCTTTAATTGCCCGAGCTATTTGAACCGATGTCACACTACCGAAAATTTTGCCTGTTGTACCAGTCTTCGCTCCAATCTTTAATGCACCATTTTGCAAAACTGCAATTACGCTGTTAAGTTCGGCAAGTAATTTAGCCTCTTTCTTCGCTTGTTGCTTAAGTTTTTCCTGGAGCATTTTCAGGTTGCTCGGACTAGCCTCGATAGCAAGTTTACTTGGTATCAGGTAATTACGGCCATACCCATTTTTTACGGTTACCAATTCGTTTGTTCCGCCAAGGTTATTTACATCCTGTATTAATATTACCTGCATGTTTTTGCATTTTTACCCAATCATATTTTATGATACGACTTTCTCCCTGCTTTAAAACGGGGTTAGGGTGGTGAAAAATTTATTTCATTAAATCTGTAACGTAAGGCAGAATGGCCATTTGACGGGCTTTTTTAACCGCTTCACTCACTTTACGCTGGAACTTCAATGAGTTACCAGTAATGCGGCGGGGAAGCAACTTACCTTGTTCGTTCAGGAATTTTTTCAAAAAATCGCCATCTTTATAATCAATATAACGGATGCCCATTTTCTTAAAGCGGCAATATTTCTTTGGACGCTTTTCAGCCTTAATGGCTGTAAGATATTTTATCTCGTTTGCTTTTGCCATGATTTATGCCTCCGCTTTTTCGTTTTTTGAATAGGATGCGCCACTTCTCTTTTTAGTATTATACTCGACGGCGTATTTATCGAGTACAGTGTACATGTGACGCATTGCTGATTCGTCACGCAAAAGTTGAATTTTCAA
>JANXYS010000030.1 GCA_025355935.1 Chitinophagales bacterium
CATACCTTGAGTGGGCTGTATATCAGCCAGGTGCGCCATTTTTCTTGTATTTTTTTGGGCGAGCAAAAAAAACAGAAACAGGCAGCGAAGCCAATAAATGACTTAAAGGCGCATCTTCTTTATCTGGCCGTGAGCAACCAATATTTCGTCCCTAAAGGGACTGGGAAAACTCTTGTGTCTCCAGCTCTACCGATATTACGTCCCTAAAAGGGACTGGGGCCTGCTTACGATATTGTAGCAAGTGAAATTACATGTAACCAGACGCGAGGTTTGAGTAACGAGGACGTCAAGCCAGACTTACTCCATTGCTACGAGGTATAAGTGCTCAAGGTATCATAATTATCTAAAAATTATTCTCGCTGCGGGTAGGAGGTGAGTATGATATTTGTGAAAGATCAAAGCGAGTCGCGATTAATCATAACCTAGTCGGCGGCAGGCGTGTATGTTTTGGCGTTAGTACGATAATAAGATCTCCATGTAACCCCATTAAAGCTGGTAGCTATAATAAAAACTATTATGGTTTATCAATGTTGACGCTACCAACGGACAACCGTCGGTTCAAAGCTAATCCCCTGGGTGGGTTGTATATCAGCCAGGGGCGCCCTTTCCAGTATATTTTTGGGCGAGAAAAAAAAAATACAGAAACATTCAGCGAAGCTGTACCTAACCAGAGAAATTAAAAAACATATTCTAAAAGATATTCTTATGCTGCGGGTCGGGAGAACGGGCAGCGGCGGTGAGTATAATATTTGTGAAAGATCAAAGCGAGTCGCGGTTAATCATAACCTAGTCGGCGGCAGGCGTGTATGTTTTGGCGTTAGTACAGATAATCTGATCTCCGTGTATCCACCATTAAAGAGTTTAGCTATAATAAAAACTATTATGATTTGTCAATGTTGACGCTACCGACGAACAACCGTCGGTCTGTTCCCCTGGGTGGGCTGTATATCAGCCAGGGGCGCCCTTTTCTGTATTTTTTTGGGCGAGCAAAAAAATACAGAAACATACAGCGAAGCTGTACCCACCTAGAGAAAGTAAATTATATTCTTGAAGATTTTCTTGTGCGGCCAGTTGAGAAACAGTGCAGCCAAGATATCGAAGCGAGTCGCGGTGCGCTGGAGGGACCGGCGGCAGCGATGTCTAATCTATAACCAAGTTGTGGTAAAAGATTTACTCCGCCATCATCTCCCTCACCACTCTTGTAACGTCCTCTGCATTCGGTTTAGCAAAGTAATCGCCGTCACTACCATAACCAGGGCGATGAGCCTGCGCGGTTAGCGTTCGGGGTGCAATATCCAAATACTTATACCCCTGTTGTTTTTCCATCACCTCGTTGAACATATAGGCAGCAGCGCCGCCGGGTACATCCTCGTCCACAAATAATATCCTGCTTGTCTTTTTTAAAGAAGCTACAATTGCATGATTAATATCGAAAGGTAAAAGCGTTTGTACATCGATTACTTCGCAGCTTATGCCCATCTTTTCCATGTTAAGTGCCGCCTCCTGCACTATACGAAGGGTTGAACCATAAGAAACGAGCGTTACATCTTCTCCCTCTTTTATAATTTCCGGGATACCGAGCGGAATTCTAAAATCTAGAAGATTTGAAGGAAGTTTTTCTTTTAAGCGATATCCATTTAAACATTCAATCATGATGGCAGGATCGTTGGCCTGGAGTAAAGTATTATACATTCCAACTGCCTGCACCATATTTCGCGGTACGCATACGTACATGCCCCGCAGTGCGTTTACAACCATTCCCATAGGTGAACCACTATGCCAGATACCTTCGAGGCGGTGACCGCGGGTACGAACGATCAGGGGTACGCTTTGCTGCCCGGCGGTGCGGAAATGGGTGGTGGCCACGTCATCGCTAAGGGGTTGTAACGCGTAGAGCAGGTAGTCTAAATACTGGACTTCCGCAATCGGCCGAAGCCCGCGCAGGGCGAGGCCGATCCCCTGCCCCATGATTGTGAGTTCGCGGATGCCGGTATCAAATATGCGCTGATCACCATGTTTATCCTGCAACCCGCTAAAACCCTGGTTCACGTCGCCGATGAAACCAAGATCTTCGCCGAAAGCAACCACCTTCGGATTATTTTGAAAAAGCTTGTCAAAATATTTATTGAGTACTTCGTACCCATTCACTACCGGTGCATTTTCGGCATAGGTAACCGGTGAGGCGGAAACTTTAAGGGCACTTTTTTCGCCTTCATTATACAACGAATTACTATAAAGCTGCTGACATTCCCGGAGCAACAAATCATAAAATTGTTGGACAGGCCGGAGAGAGATATCCTGGTACGAGCCGCTGTTGATTACTTTGCTTAGCGACTTGAGTATGTCTCGGCGCATAGGCTCACGCAAGCCTGCTAAACCAGTTGCAACTTTTTTTATGTCCTCATTTCCCGCAGCATTTTCGTTAATGACCTTCACAGTTCGCGAAACCATTTGCTTTATGGGGACCAGGTATTTATCCCATGCCCGTTGCTTGCTGTCTTTAACGTGTATCTTAGTCTCTGTTTCAATAACTTTCAACTCTTCGTCATCAGCCAGGGAATTTTCCAGGATCCACTCCTTCATTTGCTTTACACAATCCCACTCTTTTTCCCAAACCAGCCGATCGCCATCTTTATAACGTTCATGACTTCCGGAGGTTGAATGACCTTGTGGTTGTGTTATCTCTTCAACATGAAAAAGCGCGGGAATATGAGTCTCGCGAATTCTGTGAATAGCATGCTCAAGTATTTCGCACATGCCGGCATAATCCCAGCCTTTTAATTTGTAGATGTCGATGCCATTTGTATCGTCTTCTTTCTTCAGCCCTGCCAGGGCGTTGGATATAGAGCCCTTTGTAGTTTGGTATTTTTTAGGAACTGAAATACCGTAGCCGTCATCCCATACAAAAACGGCGAGTGGCACCTGAAGTACACCGGCGGCATTCATCGTTTCCCAGAAATGACCTTCGCTAGTGGAAGCGTCCCCAATAGTGCAAAAGCAGACTTCATTGCCATTGGTACTTAAATTATCAAATTCAGCAAGCCCGGGAACGTTCCTGAACACTTTTGATGCGAAGGCAAGACCAAGAGCCCTTGGCATTTGACCGGCAGTAGGGGCAATATCACTTGATATATTTTTTATATGAGCAAGGTCGAGCCAGTCTCCTTCTGCATTAACCATGCGACTGGCAAAATGCGAATTCATCTGGCGGCCAGCGCTAAACGGATCATTGTTTACGTCCGGATCTGCATAAAGTTGCGAAAAGAATTGTTCTACTGTTGCCAGTTCACTCGCGAACATGAACGTTTGGTCGCGGTAGTACCCCGCGCGGTAGTCGCCTGGTTTAAAAAACTTAGCCATGGCTATTTGAGCAACTTCTTTGCCATCCCCAAAAATCCCAAACTTCGCCTTGCCAGTTAATACTTCTTTACGCCCCAGTAGACTTGCCTCCCTGCTAATACAGGCATACCGGTAGTCTTTTAAAACTTCATTTCTAAAATGATCAAAACTAAGCTGCTGATACAGCAGCATATCATCCGACTTGAAATTTGTATCCATGGCAATTAAATTAGGACAAATTTATTAAAAATAGCCTTCATTGTTAAATATCTGCTAAGTGAGCAACAATTTACTTTAAAATAACACGTTTTAGTATCTTTGATCCTCATTATTAATAGTAGATGAAAAAATTTTTAATAGCCTTTTCGTTCTGTCTCGCGGGAACAAATATATTTGCGCAGCAGGCTCCGGCTACATCAATGATATCGACTTCGGAAATTGGTAAAGCTGTTCCCGAAGCCTTGTTGGTGAAGCAGGTTGAATTTGATTTCGGTAAGATTCCGCAGGGGAAACCTGTTACGCATATTTTCGAGGTGACTAACACGGGAACTTCCGCATTTAAGTTGGACAACGTCCAGGCAAGTTGCGGCTGTACTACTCCCCAATGGGATAAAGACGCTACTATAGCTCCTGGCGCCAATGCAAATATTACGGTGGGGTACAATGCGGCATCTGAAGGCACGTTTGCAAAATCCATTACCATAACCTACAATGGCCATCAGACAAGGCAAATCATTATAAAAGGCGAGGTGTGGAAAACACCGGCTACGAGCGCTCCAATCAACGAAAGTTTGAATGATCTAAAAAACTAATTTTACAAAATACCTAAAACCTAAAATAACAAAATGAAAAAATTATTCTTATCTCTGTCCGTAGTAGCTCTTAGTACCTTTGCTTTTGCACAAAAAAAGGTGGCGGATGTTGTTAAATTTAAGTCTGAATCAATAGACATGGGCAAAATTCCGCAGGGAACACCCGCTACAGCTACATTTACAGTTACAAATATTGGAAAAGAGCCGCTGATCATTGAAACGGCTAGCCCGACTTGCGGCTGCACTATCGGCAATTATACCAAAGAACCCATCTTGCCCGGCAAAGATGGAACTATCACTGCAACCTATAATGCTTCAAATCTCAGTGCTTTCGAAAAACACATGAATGTGAAATTTGCTGGGGTTGATGAAGTGAAAAGCATCACATTAAAAGGTGAGGTACTTGATGCTGACGCATATACAAAGTATAAGGCAGCAGCAGCTCCGTCTACTGTTTTAACCCCAGCCACTACAACGGTTACTAAAACTGTAACCAAACACGGCAGAAAAAAGACAGTAAAAACGAAAACAAAATCTAACAACACTGTTGCTAAAGTTTCTACTAAATAAATGATTACCTTTTCTTCCTAAGCCTCCCCTGATCCGGGAGGCTTTTTTTTGTGGTCTAAAATGGAAAAAGGAATGGAGGGGAACTAAAAGCAGGATATATTTGTAGACAAATAAAAATGGCATTATTATCGAGCCTTTATTTAATATTTTAAAACAGATAAGAATGAGTGAACTATACAGTTTTGGGATGATCGGACTCGGAACCATGGGCAATAACATGGTGCTGAACATGAGCGACCATGGATATTCGGTTGCCGGATACGATAAAAATCCTGCCCAAGTAGCGGAATTAAACAAGCTGGATACGCATGATAACATTGAAGCGTTTGATGATATAAAAGCTTTCGTTGCTTCCATTAAAGTTCCCCGTACAATCCTCCTGCTGGTACCTGCAGGACACATTGTTGACGCGGTTATTGAAGAATTAAAACCTTTGCTTCAAAAAGAAGATACCATCATTGATTGCGGTAACTCGCACTTTGTAGATACCCAGTTAAGAATTGATACATTGGCGAAAGAAGGTTTTCATTTTATGGGGCTCGGCGTTTCAGGCGGCGAAACGGGTGCGCGTTTTGGCCCGAGCATTATGCCTGGTGGGGATAAAACTGCCTACGCCAGGATATCAGATATGCTTGCTGCAGTTTCAGCGAAAGTAAATGGCGAACCCTGCACAGCGTATATAGGTACCGGTGCTGCAGGGCATTATGTGAAGATGGTTCATAATGGAATTGAATACGCACTTATGCAGTTAATTTCAGAAAGCTACCACTTATTAAAAGTTCATGGAGGGTTTACAAACGAAGAATTAAATGCGGTTTTCACTGATTGGAACAAAGGCAAATTGCAATCATTCCTTATTGAAATTACTTCTGCGATTTTTTTACAACCCGATGAAAGTGGTAAAGGAATGCTCATTGATAATATCCTTGATACAGCACATCAAAAAGGAACTGGTGCGTGGATGAGCCAGGATGCAATGAAGATACAATCCCCTATACCGGCGATAGATGCTGCTGTTACTCAAAGAATCCTTTCTTCGATGAAACAGGATCGTGTAGTGGCTGCGAGGTTTTTCGCAAAGGATAATCACATTGAAAAGGCTGCCAACAAAGAAACCTTAGCAAATGATATCGAAAACGCGCTATATACTGCATTTATTATAACATACTCACAAGGCCTTGCGATGCTTCAGCAAGCTTCTGCTACTTATAATTACGGGATTGATGTTGCAACCGTAGCTTCTATATGGAGGGGTGGTTGTATTATCAGGGCTGCAATTTTGAAGGAGATCACAACAGCTTATCAAAATAATGCAGATTTAAAAAACCTAATGCTGTCGCCCGAATTTAGCGACACATTAAAAACGGGTGAGCCTACCCTGCGGAGGGTTATTCAAAAAGGATTGCAATATGCCATTCCAATGCCTTCGTTTAGTGCATGCCTCAACTACTTCGACAGTTATTTTAGCGAATGGCTTCCCGCCAACCTCATACAGGCACAACGCGATTTCTTTGGCGCACATACATATGAACGCGCAGATAAGGATGGTATCTTTCATACAAACTGGAGTCAAACTATATATTAACTACTAATGGATACAGCAGCTAAAACAAACCCTACCATCATCACCATTTTTGGTGGCTCAGGTGATCTTACATGGCGTAAACTTATTCCGGCACTTTACAATCTGTACCTTGACCATTGGCTTAACGACCAATTTAGAATTATTTGTACGGGCAGGTCGGAGATCAGTAACGATGTGTTTATTCAGAAATTGAAAGACGGCATTGATAAGTTCTCCCGGCGCGGAAAAGCAAAGGAAGCTGAATGGGAAGCATTCGCAAAATATATTGAATATCAAAAAGCCGATTTTACCCAGGTTGATTTTTACAACCAGCTGAAAAAAGAAATTACACAATTTGAGAACGATGCAAAATGCCCGCTCAATAAGATTTTTTACATGGCAGTGCCGCCGCAATTCTTTGAAACAATCGCCGAAAGAATTGGTGATGCCGGCCTTGCAGATGATAAGATTCATTCGCGACTAGTTATTGAAAAGCCTTTCGGTACCGACCTGGAGAGCGCAAAGAAATTAAACGCTGCCCTTCTTAATATTTTTGAAGAAACCCAACTATACAGGATAGATCATTACCTGGGAAAAGAAACGGTTCAGAATATACTTGCCTTCCGATTCGCCAATGCATTATTCGAACCCATCTGGAATCGCAACTTCATAGATCATATTCAAATTACAGTAGCTGAAAAAATTGGGATTGAAGATCGCGGAAGTTATTATGAACACAGCGGTATCATCCGCGACATGATCCAAAATCATCTTCTGCAGTTGGTCTGTCTTATGGCAATGGAACCGCCAGTTTCATTTAACCCGGATGAGGTGAGAAATAAGAAGGTAGATGTACTGCATGCGATCAGGAAAATAAAAAAAGAAGATGTTCATGACTTTGCCGTTCGTGGACAATATGGCGAGGGTTGGCTGGAAGGAGAAAAAGTAAAGGGTTACCGGCAGGAAACTTCAGTAGACCCTGACAGTACCACTCCAACATTTGCAGCAGTAAAATTCTTTATAGATAATTGGCGCTGGAGCGGGGTTCCCTTTTATGTAAGATCCGGCAAACGAATGCAGCAATCCATTTCCGTAATTACGATCGAATTTAAACCTGTCCCGCACCAGTCGTTTCCTACAGAAGCCATACAAAACTGGCAACCCAACCGGATGGTTTTAAACCTTCAACCTGATATGGGTATCAGGCTCCGCTTCCAGGCAAAAAAACCTGGTTTGCAAATGCAGCTGACTCCTGTTGACATGCTTTTTAATTATCATGATACGTACGCGAGCACCGGCACACCGGAGGGGTACGAAACCTTACTGCTGGATGTGATTGAAGGCGACGCTACCTTATTTATGCGTGCCGACCAGGTAGAAGCGGCCTGGGAGCTGATTATGCCGATACTTAGTACATGGGAAGATAACCCAAGCATTAATTTTCCTAATTATGCCGCTGGCTCTTATGGACCTGAAGGCGCGGAAACGCTAATTGCGAAAGACGGTCATAACTGGGTAGTGATGCCTTTTGAAAAACCAGTTCATGAATAAAATCAGTGTATTTGATACCGAAGAATTAGTGAGTGTAGCTGCGGCTGATTTCATTGTTGACTTATGCAGTAAATCGATTGAAAGCTCCGGCAAGTTCACTATTGCATTGTCTGGCGGCAGTACACCCGATAAGCTGTTCGTACTCCTGGCTAATCCCCCTTATAACAAGGCCATCGACTGGAAAAATACTTTTATATTCTGGGGCGACGAACGTTATCTCCCGGAAAGTGACGCAAACAATAACAGCCACCAGTCGAAGAAACTATTATTGAATAATGTTCCTGTGCCCGCTGAAAATATATTTGTAGTGCCCGTGAAAATGACTCCATCAAAGGCAGCTGTCCATTACGAGCAAACGCTTAAATTGTTTTTTAAAAACCAGCATCCCGCCTTCGACCTTATCCTACTGGGGATGGGAGATAACGGGCATACGGCATCGCTGTTTCCGCACAGCAGCATATTGAAGGAGAAAACAGCGCTCGTGAAAGAAGTCTTTGTAAAAGAAGTAGAAATGTACCGGATTAGTTTTACGGCATCCCTTATTAATCATGCGAAAAATATTTTATTCCTGGTAACGGGCAAAAAGAAAGCTCCCATGCTGCATACCGTTTTAGAGGGCAAAAAAGAAATAGAAAAGTACCCGGCCCAGATGATCAAAGCGGAGGCAGGTAATCATTTATATTGGTTTATAGATAAAGACGCGGCAAAGAAGCTTAAAAAGTAGAAACCCTTTCAACTCATCTGTCACTTCCCTCAAAACTTTATGTATGTTCATCCAGGCAATTGAGGAAGTATCGAAGTTTACCAGGCCGATCCATACCATCATCCGCACTTATGGCGGCAAACAAATTATTCCCGGTGCAGCCACCATATTCTTTGTAAATGGAGAAGGATATGCGGTTACCTGTAAACATGTTGTGGAACTCATTGCCTCCGCGGATCAGATCAACCAGCGATATACGGATTTCAAGTCGGAACGGCTGCAAATACAGCAGCTTCCGAAATATAAACAACTGCTAAAAGGACTGGAACTGAAGTATAATTTTCTGCCCGATACTATTATTCAGGTTAAGAATAACTTTGTGGAAAGCGTTGACAGCATGAGCGGATTTACCTGGCACCTCCACCCTACGCTTGACCTCGCTATCTTAAAATTCAACGATTTTAAAACACTTCATTACCAGCAGTCGGCAAGGTTTTTAAAAGACGCTGACGATATTAAACAGGGCAAGTTCCTATGCCGGCTTGGATTTCCCTTTCCGGAGTTTACGAATTTTACATATAATAACGTGATCGATGACCTCGAATGGACGCAGCAGGGCATTACAGTTTCACCAAGGTTTCCGCTGGAGGGAATGGTAACCCGCTTCCTTGGCGATGAACAACACTCGTTGTATGGAATTGAAATGAGTACGCCTGGCCTGCGCGGACAAAGTGGCGGGCCTTTGTTCGATAACAACGGAGTAATCTATGGAATGCAGTTTAGTACCAAACACCTGCATTTAGGATTTGACCTGATCGACAAAGACATTCTTGTGAACAACACTATGCGGAAGGTAACAGATTATCCGTTCATTCATCTCGGGCAATGCATCCACGTAAATGTTATTAAATCATTTCTTGCGGAACATTCTATAAAATTCTCAGAAGCCTAAATAGTTCGGGCAATGCGCAAGTTTGGTATTTAATATGGTAGGGATCGCGTGTCGATAGGAAAAATTCACTTTGAAGATCGGCGCCTCGTAGGGTTGCCCTGGAATTTTGTCATAATTTACAATTGAGCAAATACCACACGCCGTTCCGATGGAACGGGATTCATCGCACTGAATCGTCTGTCTACCTACACGTTGTGCCGATGGCACGAAAAGACTCCCCGCCCTGGTTTGTGTCTTCACGAAACAGCGTCTATTTTACTACACCGTGTGCCGATGGCACGCTAGGACGCCCCGCCCTGGTTTGTGTCTTCACGAAAGAGCGTCTATTTTACTACACCGTGTGCCGATGGGATGCAAGGACGCTT
>JANXYS010000042.1 GCA_025355935.1 Chitinophagales bacterium
GTAATGTAAGCATCCGACTACCACCCTTACCCTTCATCCACTAAATAATCTCAGCTTTGCATAAAGATAATTTTATGCCGGCAACAATAGAGCAACGTACACAATTTCTTGAGATGATTACCGAGTGGAAGCAAAGTGGTCTGACACAAAAAACTTTTTGCATTAATAATAGTATACCTTATCACGTTTTCCATTATTGGTATGGCGTATATAAGGCGGAGCAGCAAGCGGGTCATTCGTTTCTTCCGGTAAAGATCAGGCCCGCGTGCATATCGGAACAAATTGTTATTTCAGGCCCTAATGGTATTCAACTGCAGATGCCAATGACCGAGCAATCCATCTTATTTTTAAAGCAGTTGTTACGCCCGTAAACGTATGCTGCATCTTCATTCATCCACCAACTATTACTGGTATCACGGCATTACAGATATGCGCAAAGGGTTTGATTCATTATGTGGGTTGGTTCAGCAGCACATGCAGGCAAATGTGTTGTTGGGTGGCGTGTACATTTTTATCAACCGCAAACGCAACCAGGTAAAACTGCTTACCTGGGAAGGTGATGGTCTGGCTATTTATTACAAGCGGTTAGAGAAAGGGGTGTATGAACTTCCTTCAACAGCTCCCGATAATAAAAGCGCTTCTATTGATGCATTGCAATTACAATTAATCCTGCAAGGTATTGTGCTTAAATCGGTACAGAAGAAAAAGCGCTTTTCGCTTCCTCTAAAATAAAATTCAAAGAGTTATTCACATTGTTTTTTGATTTGGAAAAAATCAGTGAGTTGTGCACTTTTTTAGATGCCGCTGTGGGCAAATAAAGGGGTTCAATAATTTGTTATAACCGGTTTGCAGAACGAATTTTGTATCATCAAACGCTGATAATTACAACGCCTTCAAATATAGATCCTGATGTTCGTCTTGAAAAGGCGCTGTCTGTTATTGAAACCCAGCAGCTTACCATCCAGCAATTACAACTACAGATTCTTCAGCTCAACAAAATCGTTTTTGGAAGCCGGCATGAAAGATTTACCGGCATCAAAGATCAGAACGCACCAACACTTTTTGATGTCCCGGCGCTGGCAGAAGTAATTAGCGGCGACACCAAAACGGTCACATACGAAAAAACAAACAAGCGCTTACAACCCAATCATAAGGGGCGTAATAGTTTTCCGGAAGCATTGCGCAGGGAAGAGCAGATCCTTTATCCTGAAGGAGTGGACATGGCTGCTGTACGCAAAATAGGCGAAGACGTTACCGAAACACTTGCGTATATACCTTGCGAGTTGTATGTGAAAAAAGTAGTTCGCCCCAAACTGATGGAGACTGCTACCAACGTCATTTTTCAAGCTCCGGCACCGGAACGCCCTTTTGAAAAAAGCAGCGTGGATGCAAGCCTGGTGGCACAAATTATTATAGAAAAATATGTTGATCATCTTCCTTTTTACCGTCAGCAAAAAATCTATGCCCGTCGTGGGGTAACGATCAGCGATAGTACGATGTGTGATTGGTCAACTGCTGCAGCAAACCTGATACTGCCTTTGTATGAAGCGCTTAAAAAGCTTGTTATCTCCTGCAATTACATGTATGCTGATGAAACGACCATCAAAGTTTTAGAGAGCGAAAGAAAAGGCGCCAGTCATCTTGGATTTTATTGGGTATACCAGGCTCATGAACAAGGGTTGGTTTTGTTCGATTACCAAACCGGCAGAGGACGCGAAGGCCCCAGGCACATATTGAAAAACTTCAAAGGCTATCTTCAAACAGATGGTTATGGCGTGTATGATGATTTTGCAAATACACCCGGCATTACACTGCTGGGCTGTATGGCCCATGCCCGCAGAAAATTTAGTGAGGCCTTACCAAACAATGCAGCGCTTGCCGAATATGTATTACATGAAATACAAAAGCTGTATGCTATAGAAAGACATATAACCGATAATAGCTTTGATGCCGACCAAAAGCTTGCATACCGTAAAGAAAAGGCAATACCGTTACTCGATGATCTAGGCAAGTGGATGGTGCATAAATACGCTACGGTGCTTCCAAAATCAGCCATCGGAAAAGCGTTGGGATATAGCATCAAAAGATGGGATAAATTAAGTTTGTATGCCACAACCTATATTCTAAATATAGATAACAATCCAGTAGAAAACAGCATACGGCCAGTTGCGCTTGGCCGAAAGAATTATATGTTTGCAGGCAGCCATGCTGCAGCACAGCGGGCGGCAATGTTTTACAGCCTGCTGGCTACCTGTAAAAATCATAATATCAATCCATCAGTCTGGCTTAATGATGTTCTCAACCGAATAGCAACCTATCCAATCAACAAAATAGAAAATCTACTTCCACAAAACTGCAAGCCGGCAGTATAGGAATGGAATGATGGAGGAAGGGTGCTGGTCGGATGCTTACGAAGCAAAGGATGAAGTTCAAATACGAGTCAACAACTTGGGGTAGAACGAACTTGATTGTAATAGGTGTCAACCTTTAAAGGTGGACACCTATTAACTCCGCATTAATTTTTGGCTAATCTTTTAAGCTGATTACAGTTGACGACCCTTAAAGGGTGACAACTGTAACCACTAAAATTGTGGAGAACTGTTGAAAAAATTAAACTCAAAAGCGCTATAAATTCACAAATATAAAGGACGGTAATTAAGTTATATCACTGATCGTCAAAGAAATAACTTGTGATTTTTTTTGAATCCAGCAAATATTCACAAATGAATATTCACAAAACTTTCTTCTAAAATGTTACAAATTCTGAGTCGGCAAAGGAGCCAAACCTTTTGCTAAAAATTTCCTTCGAATAATCTCCTGCACCGGAACATGCTGGATTTTACTTTCCAGCCAACTCACTATATCGAGATATTGGTACGACCGCCGGTTATATTTACTCGCGGAGATAGTTTCCAGTTTATCGCGAAGTTGTATGAAGGACTGGGTTACATCCTTTGGCCGTGAAGATAATGATCGTCGCAGAAAGGCAAAAATCTCTGTCAGCACCGCATCGAGGTTTTCCATTTTCGATAAAAACCTGTAAACTGATTTTATAAGGTACTCCACCAATCCCATATTTCCCAGTTCGTAATGGGCTATCAAATGCAGCAACCTGGCAAAACATTGGATGTCGGTCCGCAACTGTCCAACCTTTAAATGAATGATCTTATTAAGATTAACTATTGCCATTTCGTTATCGCCCGATCCGAAGTACAAACTCGCAATTTTATAGTAGAAAACCAGCACCCTGTGGGTATCAATATATTGCTGGTATTGAGTTAGCTTTTCTTCAATTGCGGGCACCAGCCCCAGCCCCTCCGTAAAAGTGCCTTCAAGAAAATGTTTGTTGATCTTTGCGGTGTATAAGTAAACGAAAGTCTGTATTTCCAGGTTTTCGCTGAACCCAGCTGCAACCGCATAAAACTTTTCCAGTTGTTTTAATTCCGTATTCATCATTTCATGCCTTCCAATAATGAATAATGCATTAAGCAAATTATGAACTGCTTTTACGTATAGGAACGGATCCTCCTTCTTGGCTTCCGGATGCGTAGTAAACAAATCTACCCATTTTGCTGCATGACGGTAATATCGCGTAAAATCAAGCTGAATAATGTAAAACCAGCAATAGCTCTGGTGAAGGTAAACTTTCCCAAAAAAACTTATCTGCGTTTCATTGATGCCATCAATGTTTTCTCGAAAAATCCTTTCTATCTCCCGACTGTGCAATTCATCAGTTACATGACCATTATCGAGGTAAAGCTCGTACATCCTCAAAGCCACATTTGACAGGTGTGTAACCTCGTTTATTTGTTTAATGCTGTAGTTCGTTTCCTCAATAAGGTCACCCGCACGTCCCTTAAGGCTCCGGGTTATATGACGCGCTTCAATGTCTTTTTCAAATTGCAATATTTCGAGGGTGAGAATAAAGTGACTGTGAGCCCGGGCCACTGTTTTTATTTTTTCGAGGATTTTGAGTGCCTGTAAAATCAGCCCGCGGTTGTATAATATTTTGGCGAAATCAATTTGCTCGCGAATCTGGATCTCGAGATTTTTTGAGCTGTGCAGCAATCGCAGAGCGGTTAACAGTTCCCCGTATAGGTGCCCCTTGATATTCGACAACTGCTGCCGCGAAATCGAGGGTATTTTTTTTAGAATTGCATCCTCATTATAAGTACTGCTGTCATCAAGCACGTCGAAAAGCTTTACATATTTCGATGCCTCATTTGCCTGATTGCGGGAAATATACAGCTTAAAGTGCCGTTTTTCAGCGCCTGAAAGCGATTTAACCAGCAAGAAGAGGGGGTCATGAGAGCTGTTTGGCATCGTATTTTAAAATTTGTGGAATTCAGTGTTTATAAGGCTTTCGTTTAAAACATTGCTATTCTTAAGCCGGAAACCTGCAACATTTTGATTTCTTTACCCGCTTGAAACGAGATATTTTACACAACTGCTCCAAAAATACGGCAGGGTATCCGTTAAACATACTAATATTTATTTATGGCAGACAAGAGGATTTATATTTTCGATACTACGCTCCGCGACGGCGAACAGGTTCCCGGATGCAAATTAAATAGTAATGAAAAAGTGGAACTCGCTCTGCAGCTCCAGGATCTTGGTGTGGATATTATTGAAGCAGGTTTTCCTATTTCATCACCCGGTGATTTTGCCTCGGTAAATGAGATATCGAAAGTTATAAAGGATGCTACTGTTTGCGGCCTAACAAGGGCAGTGGAAAAAGATATACAAGTTGCGGCGGAAGCTTTAAAGTATGCTAAGCACCCTCGTATCCACACC
>JANXYS010000047.1 GCA_025355935.1 Chitinophagales bacterium
TTTTACAAAAAAATGAATGATACTGATTAAAAGTAGGTAGCGGCCTTGTGTCTGGCTACGGGTAACTTACGAAGCCATCTGTTGTAGTTGTTTTTTTACAATAAAGGATGCATATAATAATGGGTTTAAGTCACATCATGCCGCCGATATAACTTTAGACATAGCCATATATGTCATTTCTGCAGAAATTCCTGTAATCGGTTGGGCCATAGGGGGCGCTTTTTTTGTAGGGAACTTAATATCAGAACACTATACTGGGAAATCAATTACAGAAAATTATTTTGATAGTCATTAAATATTTAGAGGCATGTACGATTTTTTATTCTTTTTTATCTATAGCCAACAAATTCAAAAAGGGAAAAGTGAAACTTTTTCAAGGTTAAATGGAAGTTTAATTGCAGGAATTACTTTGGAAATTCATATTCTTTTTATTTTATCTATTTTAAGAAAAATATTTTTTCAAAGCGGTCAAGGGTATGGGTTAATAAATAAAAACATTGAAGTGTTGATTGTTGTCCTAATAATTATCTTGGCTGGACTTTATTATAATCAAAAAAGAGTTGAAAAAATCAAAAAACTGCGTAATGGAAACTTAATTTCTATTACTACAATTAATATAGTTAAAATGCTATTGTTAATTTTTGTACCATTATTTTTTGTTTTGCGTCTATCACTAAGATAGACGGATGCGGAAATGTACCAATTGTGTTAGTAATCTTTTTAAATATGTTATTAACATTGGAGTTTCCTTCGCCTTCGTTGGTGCAACAAAGTGTGCTGCCGAGGCTTGGTCTTAGACCAGCCGATCATTTACATAAAAAATATT
Source organism: Chitinophagales bacterium (assembly GCA_025355935.1). Lineage (GTDB taxonomy): Bacteria > Bacteroidota > Bacteroidia > Chitinophagales > Chitinophagaceae > Ferruginibacter. The sequence goes on from JANXYS010000047.1 coordinate 827, forward strand.
GTTTTATTTTCAATGAATGAATCAATATGCTCAAGAGTGGCCACAATTTTTTACTGCAACAATACAGAATTGGAAGCCATTATTCGAGTCCCTTCCGTTCCATATCGCAGAACTATGCCCTTTTTTTCACTTTAGCAACCACCAGGACAAAGTAATATTTGACCTCCTGAATTCGTGACGGCGAGCAGGATATCTACCCCGTTTTTGAAGGCTTCGTCTCTTTTTCTAACGATCTTTTTCGTAAATTTGAACTCAGATAATGCAGATAAAAGAATCCATAGCTTCCTATCAAATGAACGAGGAAGAAGAAAAGAAAGAAATACTACGACAATACCGTGCCCTGCTGCGAGTACTCAAAACTAAACTAAAGCCGGGCGACAAAGAACTACTGCGCCGGGCATTCGAGATCAGTGCGGACGCTCATAAAACCATGCGCCGTAAAAGTGGTGAACCCTACATTCTCCATCCACTTGCAGTAGCTAAAATTTGCGTGGAAGAAATTGGCCTCGGTATCAGAAGTACAATTTGTGCGCTTCTTCACGATACTGTTGAGGATACCGATGTAACGCTCGAAGATATCCAGCGTGAATTTGGCGATGAGATTGCTAAGATCGTTGATGGTCTTACTAAAATATCTTCGGTGATGGATGCTAACACTTCCCAGCAAGCCGAAAATTTTAAAAAAATCCTTCTCACACTTACGGATGATCCGCGCGTAATATTAATTAAACTAGCTGACCGGCTCCACAACATGCGCACTATGGACAGCATGAAGCGCGAGAAGCAATTGAAAATATCTTCAGAAACGGTTTATGTGTATGCTCCACTCGCCCACCGCATGGGACTGTATAGCATTAAAACAGAAATGGAAGACCTCGCCATGAAATACATGGAACCGGATACTTATAAATTTATAGCTCAAAAACTGAACGATACTAAGCGGGAGCGTAGCCGCTATATCAATGATTTTATAAAACCAATTAAGGAAAAGCTTGATAAAACCGGGTTTGATTTTGATATTTTTGGCCGTCCCAAAAGCATCCATTCTATCTGGAATAAAATAAAGAAGACAGGCGTGGCTTTTGAAGAGGTGTATGATCTGTTCGCAATACGAATCATTGTAAACGCGCCACCCGAGCGTGAAAAAGAAGATTGCTGGAAAGTATATAGCATAATCACCGATGCTTACAACCCGAGCACTGAACGGCTCCGGGATTGGTTGAGTAATCCAAAGAGTAATGGGTATGAAGCGTTACATACTACCGTTATGGGACCGCAGGGAAAATGGGTGGAAGTGCAGATACGTACCAAGCGGATGAATGAGATCGCAGAAAAAGGATTAGCTGCGCATTGGAAGTATAAGGAAGGCGTTACTGACGAAAGTCGCTTTGACAAGTGGTTTCACCAGATCCGGGAGGCTCTTGCAAGCAATGATACAAACTCACTAGACTTCCTCCAGGATTTTAAAACCTCCTTTCTTACGGAAGAGATTTATGTATATACTCCCAAGGGTGATATTCGTATGCTTCCTGTAGGGGCATCGGCACTTGATTTTGCCTTTAGTGTTCATACGGCAGTAGGCAGCAAATGTATTGGTGCGAAAGTGAATCATAAACTAGTGCCCATAAGTCACAAGCTCCGGAGTGGTGACCAGATCGAAATTATTACAAGTGCCAAGCAAAAGCCGAACCCGGAATGGTTAAATTTTGTAGTAACCAGCAAGGCCAAGACAAAGATTAAAGATACGCTCAAGGAAGAAAAAAGAACTGTGGCAGAGGAGGGTAAATATATTCTTCAACGCAAGCTTGATGGAATGAATGCGGCCATGAGCCAGGCTAACCTCGAAGAGCTGGCATCGTTCTATAAAGTAAGCAGCAGCCTGGATCTTTTATATGAGATAGCTATAAAAAAAATCGAGCTCAAAGAGCTCAAAGAATTTACAGTTCATGGTGATAAAATTCTTGCACCAAAGCCGCTTGTCAAACACGAAGAAAAACACGAATACGATCCCAGTAAACACCAGCCTCATAAAAAAGATGCGGAGCTGATCATTTTTGGGGAAGACAGCGACCGCATTATGTATACCCTTGCAAATTGTTGTAAGCCTATTCCCGGCGATGATGTTTTCGGCTTTGTAACCACAGGAGAAGGGCTAAAAATACATCGCACAACCTGTCCGAATGCAGCCAGGTTACTTGCGAATTATGGGCACAGGGTAGTTAAAACCAAGTGGGCGAAAAATAAAGAGATTTCGTTTCTAACCGGTTTGAAAATTATAGGTGTGGATGATGTAGGCGTAATTCATAAAATTACAAATCTGATAAGCGGTGAACTTCGGGTAAATATTTCGGCGATGACCATTGAAGCAAAGGACGGCATCTTTGAAGGGAATGTAAAAGTATTTGTTCATGATAAAGAAGAATTAGAAAATCTCGTAGCTGAACTGCTGGGTCTTAGTGGAATTGAGCGGGTGGACAGGTATGATATAGAATAGACTGCAACTTCGATTTGCATAGCGTGGAACGCCCGATGGGGTTTCAAAATTTAAGGAACATATTTCATACCGTTCTGCCCATTATGCTCCTCTTGGTTCTCGGGCATTCTTAATTTTGAAGGCCTGGCGCGTAACACGGATAACATTCTTACTTCCCTTGATCCAAAAGTTTATTAAAATAAAAGTTAGCCATGTTAAGACTCCTATCCATTTTACTCTTATTTTTTTGCGGGCACACGTTTGCCCAGAGACTTCAAACGCGAGCGCTTTCGACGGCGGCTACAATAGACGATTCTGTAATAAGCTGGCGGCGAGATTTTCACGCCCATCCCGAACTCGGAAACCGTGAAATGCGTACCGCGGGAATCGTGGCAAAGTATCTCCGGTCATTGGGCATTGAAGTAACTGAGCATGTCGCTAAAACCGGGGTTGTCGGAGTTTTAAAAGGCGGCTTACCCGGGCCGGTGATTGCCTTAAGAGCAGACATGGATGCATTGCCAATTGTGGAGAGGACCCCTGTGCCTTTTGCCTCGAAGGTAAAAACAATATATAACGGAAATGAGGTTGGCGTTATGCATGCATGTGGGCACGATGCCCATACCGCCATCTTAATGGGTGTAGCGAAGTTGCTGTCAGGCATGAGAAAGGAACTGAAAGGGACGGTAAAATTTATTTTTCAACCCGCAGAAGAAGGAGCTCCATTAGGCGAAGAAGGAGGAGCCAAGCTGATGGTGAAAGAGGGCGTTATGGAAAACCCAAAGGTTGATGTGATTTTTGGATTACACGTAGCCGCGGATCTGAATACCGGTAAAATTGGTTTCCGTCCCGGAGGATTTATGGCAAGCGCCTCGGACATGAAAATTACCGTAAAAGGTAAAGGTGCCCATGGTGCCTCGCCCTGGATGGGCATTGACCCTGTAGTTACGGCAGCCCAGATTATCAATAGCCTCCAGACCATCATCAGCAGGAATTTAAACCTTACCCAGAATGCAGCTGTAATAACTATCGGCGCCATTAATGGGGGAAACCGCTTTAACATCATTCCGGAGTCGGTTGAGATGTTAGGCACAGTAAGGACGCTTACAGATGACGATGAAAAAATGATCTTTGCCCGCATTAAGGAAGTAGCTATCAAGATTGCTGAAGCTAATGGTGCTTCCGCTGAGGTATTGCTCCCATATACTGTCCACTACCCCGTAACATACAACGATAGTTCACTGGTTCTAAAAATGCTGCCAAGTTTGCAAAAGACTGCTGGCGCTGCTAATTGCCTATTGGTAAATGCCAAAACGGGCGCAGAAGACTTTAGTTTCTACCAGCAAAAAGCGCCAGGATTTTTTTTTAATCTTGGATCAAAACCTGTGAATGCGGCACCCACCAGTCATCATACCGCGGATTTCTTTATTGACGAGCGCAGTTTTCTACTTGGGTTAAAAACATTGTCTGTAATGGTGCTGGATTATATGGATATGAAAAAATAGAAAAAGAATTTACCTTACACTTGCTGACAATTTTGCCAGATGCATTTACCAAATTCATAATTAAACAAAACAATCATGCAAGAATTAATTCAAAAATTAACGGAAAAAGCCGGCATCAGTCCTGAACAAGCTACTAAAGTATTAGAAACCGTAAAGGATTTCGTAAAGGAGAAGTTTCCGATGATGGCGGGAGCGGTAGACAATTTATTGGGAGGTGAAGGATCTACGGTTCAGGGTGATTCAACCGGTGCAGGCGCAGATTTTCTTGACAAGGCAAAAGATAAATTTGGCGGTATGTTTGGCGGAGATAACAATTAAGTATACTAATCTTCTGGATGTTCTACTCTTTTCTGCTTTAGCGGGAAGAGTAGAACATCTTTGATAAGGCCCGCAGTAAAAGTCCTAAGTAATGTAAAATATGTACAAGTCATCCGTACTTATCCTGCTCGTATTCTTTCTCAGTTGCACAAAGAGTGATGATGTCCATAGCGTAATTGAGTTGCCGGCGCCAATAGGAAGTAAAACGTATAGTTCCATTGAAGTTGCCGGTTTTAAGCAACTGGCCTTCAATACAAGCACCGGCGATCAGGGCTTTATTAAAAAATGGTAAACCCGCACCCGCCGACTCAACTGAGTCCTACATGCGAGATGAGTTGGATATTATTCTCGCAGATATCAATTCTCTTACCGACACCAACTTATCACTTCGGCGAACCAATGATAAATCTCTTGCGAATATCCTGATATACATCACCGACGTAATACCTTTATTCATTCGGAGCCGGAGGCAGGCACAAGTTACCAGAACTTATTGTCAATTGGATTTGCCTACACCTTTTATAACAACGACAAGAATATAACGAGAGCAGTTGTATTTGATGATGCTGGCTGTCAAGATAATAACACGAGGCAGGATAACCGTTATGTATTAAGGCATGAAATGACGCATACATTGGGATTGTTAGGGCATGTAACCCTGGTCGAATATTTGTCAAGCTGCATGTTCAACGCATTTAACCTTGTTACTATTTATTCCTCTTTCGATAAAAGAATGATCCCGTTACTGTATAATCCTGCAATAAAGGCCGGGATGCAGGAACAAGAGTTGAATACGGTGCTTATAGATTTATAGGCAGCTTCTATTTCAAAACTTCCCGGCTTATTACTAATTTTTGAATTTCACTGGTGCCTTCTCCAATAGTGCACAATTTGCTATCGCGGTAAAACTTTTCTACAGGGTAGTCTTTTGTATACCCATATCCGCCAAATATCTGTACAGCGTCGGTACTTATTTCGACAGAGATTTCACTTGCATAATATTTTGCCATCGCTGCTTCCTTGGTCATTGGGAGCCCCTTTATTTTCAGATCACAAGCCTGGTTAATAAGCAGTTCCGCGCATGCTATTTTAGTAGCCATATCTGCGAGCTTAAAAGATATTCCCTGGAAATTAGAAATTGGCTGGTCAAACTGGTAGCGCTCCTTAGAATATTGCAGTGATGCGTCATATGCGCCGCGGGCGATACCCAGGCTTAGTGCCGCAATAGAAATCCGTCCGCCGTCAAGCACTTTCATACTTTGTTTAAAACCAGAACCAACTTCGCCCATCCGGTTACTGTCGGGTATAACGCAATTGTCAAAAACCATTTCTGCAGTTTCACTGGCACGCATACCTAACTTATTTTCCTTCTTGCCCCCGGAAAAACCAGGTGTATTACGGTCGACTATAAACGCCGTAGAGTTATTTTTTGCTCTTGGTTCACCGGTACGGCAAACTACTACAGCAACATCACCACTACGGCCATGTGTTATCCAACTCTTAGTTCCATTAATGATCCAGTTATCGCCATCTTTTACTGCAGTGGTGCGCATGTTTCCGGCATCACTTCCAGTATTAGGTTCGGTGAGGCCCCATGCCCCAAGGAATTCTGCAGTGGCTAGTTTGGGCAAGTATCTTTCTTTTTGGTCATCGCTTCCGAAACTTAAAATATGGCCTGTGCACAACGAGTTGTGTGCAGCCATAGACAGGCCTATAGATCCGCATACCCTGGCTATTTCCTGTATGGCAATATTGTATTCGAAATAACTGAAGCCCGCGCCGCCGTACTGCTCAGGAACGAGCATTCCCATTAAACCCAGCTTACCCATTTCTTTAAATATGTGAAGAGGAAATTCCTGGCTTTCGTCCCATTCCATTACGTGTGGTCGAATGTACTGATCTGCAAAATCCTTTGCAGACTGAGCAACCTGGGTGGTTAACTCGTTTTGAGAAAAATTCATATGTCATTCAATCGGTGAGGCCGCAAATTACACGAATTTTGCTTAAGGTAATGCCAAATAATCTTAAAGAAGTTTGCTGAAAGGGATTGTTTTGGAAACTATTTAAACACGAGAATCCTCTAGGATGTAAGATGTCCAGGCATTGATACCCCAGGCCGATGATCTCAGATGGCTAGTGCTATTGATAAGGCACCGAACCGGCTATACTTCCTAAGCTACTGGCCGGTCAATTTTATACTAACCTTCATGAGTTATGATTAAGTCATTAAATAATTAAGGGGTGCGAACTAAAGAATATTCCCATCCCCCGCCCGAGGTAAATCCTGCATCAATTATTAGGCTATCTCTTTTTATTTCTTGCATAACAAAATGCCTACTAGGGTCTGAAAGTTCGTACATAAATTGTGCTGTCGTGTAACCTGGAGCAATTTTTTTTGATACTTTAGCTCTCTCATGAATGAAAACATTTTGTGAAGTAAAGTCAGTTATTTTAACGGTATCATTAAAAAGAAATTGATAAAGGTCTCCCTTTCCAGAGGGTATGTCTGTTCCAATCGGACCTGCAACTCCGTTTGAGAGCTCTCTACGGACTTGCGCTTTCCCCGCAATCTCGTGTCTTATTTGATCAAGATTTTTACCTAAAAGGGTTTGATTGTGAGGATCTTCTGGTACGGAGTCTTTCTTGCAAGAGCTGAAAAAATTAATTAGCAAGAAAGAAACAAATAAGGCTTTGAGTTTCATGCGTAGCGTTAGTTTGGTGGCGGATCTGAAAGGAATTTAATTAATAATTTTAAATTACCGATTTTAGGTTTTTCAATATGGCTTGTTTTTCTGCAGTCTCTCTCTTAGGAAACCTAATATTTCAAGTGCCTGTCAAGCACTAATCATCCACCTTAATATATGGCAACAGTTTCTGATACAGTTCTTCGGTGATGATCATAATTTTTTTAAGATCCCCGGGAGCCGTGAAATTTC
>JANXYS010000179.1 GCA_025355935.1 Chitinophagales bacterium
CAGGCAGATTTAACATTGGCAGCCCTGTTTCAAAAGAATTTTTAACTGCTACGAGCAGTTCGGAGGAGAATCCATAAGGTTCAACCAGCATTGCAAAATTTACGGGATGCTGTTTCGGCGGTTCCCGAAAAAGTTGGTAAAATGCGGTATTTCCTTTCACTATATTAAGTTTCTCATCAACTACAATCACTACATCTTTTATCGACTTCAATATCTCTTCGTTAAAAGCGTGCATATGCTGCAGCGAATTTTCAGACTGCTTTTCGATATCAATATCCTGGATTATCTTGATAATAAATTTTACATGGTTTTGGACAACAAGAATTGATTCACCTGATACCCATATGGGATTCCCTTTACTATCTAATAAAAAATTCCTGTCTGAAGCCTGCTCGGTAGCAAGCACCGTAGCGATCTCATTTTGTGGCTTGCCTCGTTTCTGATCTTCTTTTGTAAATAAATGGCGGAGATTGGTATTTATCAGTGCTTCACGGCTATATCCAAAGTTTTTAAGGAAAGCATCGTTTACCGTCAGGATTGAGCCTGTTTCGTCCATCACCAGGATGCAATTCTCCTCAGAATTTTTGAAAATATGTTTAAAGAATGGATCTTCAAATAACCCATTTGTTGAATGTGTCATGCTTTTTGTATAAGTCAGTTTAAACAATAACAGCACCAAGATTGCCTTTGAACCTTACTCCTCTTGAGGCTCATTCCCGAAAATACATATTTCGTTGATAAAATGATGAAATGCCGCGGTTAAATTCAACATAGATACTTTAAATGCAGTTTGAATCTTTTTTATTCCACATTTCTAATTGTACCAATTAAAGAAACGAAAACCACATCCCGCTAGCAGCGAATTATAATTTAAGTTTGATCCCGCCGTTAACAATAAAACCCTCCAGTGGCGCATAGATGTCTTTAAAAACAGGGTTGGTAACTGTGCCGGAGTAAATACTTTCAAACCGGGTTTGGCGGACATCTGCAAAGTTTTCAAAATTAATAAACAACGAAACTTTTTTCCATGTCTTTTCTGCAATAAGTCCTGAAAGCCAGTATCCGCGACCAATCCGGCCATCAGTGAGTTTCTGTTTGCTGAAATAATAAAGTTCGGAACCGATCTTCCATTTGCCCTCTACTTCATAAACGAGGGCGGCATTAAATCGGTGCTTCGGTGTAAGAGCTGTTGGAGTAGAAATACCCTGCTGATAGAGCTTCGAATTAGTGTAGGTATAGCCCAGGTATAGCGCCAGTTTACCGGATCCCATTTTTATGTTTGTTTCTGCGCCACTTGAATGAATATCGCCAGCTAGATTCTGTAACTGGTAATTATTATTGGATGCGGATGTTAATGCTAAAGGATGTCGCAGGTAGGTATAAAAAAAGAATTGATTAAAACTTAGCGTAATCTCATCTATTGACATTTTATAGTTCAAATCCCAGTTCGCACCGATACTTCTTTCTAGCTTATTAGTGGACGGCGATACTGGAAGAACATTTTTGTATAACAGGCGTTCTGTCTCCTCCGTAAAAATGGTTGGTGGTTTGTATCCCAGCCCGCCGCCAATCCTGCTGGTGAAACGAGGCGTGATCTTAAAAAGTGCAGAGGCCCGCGGGAGGATGACACTACCGTAATTGTTTATAAAATCAGCCCGCAGTCCGGTTTCGAGTATAAGCCATGATGAAGCATTCCATGTGTTTTGAATGAAGGCACCAACAGTGTGTTGCCGATATTCCCGCGACGGGCGACCTGTTAGCTGAAGCTCCGTAAAGTTATCGGTCAGTATATTAATCCCGGCAACTAAATCGGTTTCTTTTCTCTTTTGGTTCCAGGTGGCTTCCGTAAAGCTGCTGAGCTGGGTTCCGTTAAATTCGTAGCCCTTACTGGTAATCCTGCGATTGTAAAAGCTAATACTGTTTTTAAATTTAAAACTGTTATTCTCATTTACCAGTTGATCAAATGTGAGGGCAGTCGAAAACCGTTGGGTTTTGTTCCTTTCAAAGAAGCTATGCAGGCTGTCAGCTGTCCCTCTTATTAGATGAATATCACCACCTATCCGATTTTCAACACTACTGTTCAACCCAAAATTGAGTTTAGATTTTTCATTAAAATAGATAAATAATTTTGGATTGAGTGTGTACCGGGCAAATTTCGGAATCGCAGAGAAGGAGATACCTGCAGGATCGTATTCCTTGTTGGAATTACGGGCGGCATAGAGCGTTACCCCAATCCCTTTGAATCGTTGACTGTAAAAACCGTTAAGGTCAAAACCACCTGCAGATGTTGCATTTAGAAGAACATTAAATTCGCGGTTAGCAGCTGGCGTTTTAGAAATCAGGTTTACCAACCCCGCGATTGCCCCACCTCCATACAGTGTAGAAGAAGAGCCCTTGATAATCTCAACCTGTTTGAGATCCAGGGGTGGGGTTTGCAAAAGTCCTAACCCACTGGCTGCGCCGGAATAGATGGGAAACCCGTCTTTTAAAATTTGTGTATATCGGCCGTCCAGGCCCTGTATCCTTATAGCTGCGTTCCCCGTGGTGGCGGAAGTTTGTTGTGTTTGGATCCCGGTGCTTTCCGCAAGCATCATACGAATATCGCCCGGTCGCATACTGGCTTCTTCATTAATTTCCTCAGCTGCCAATACTTCAACCCGGGTGGGTGTATTATCGAAGCTTCGGTTCGAGCGGGTAGAGCTGATCGTTAGTGCATCAAGCAGTTCCTCATCGGGCTGCAAAAGTATATTTATGGTATCTTTCCGGTCAGTCGGAACATCAACATTCAATTCTGTCTCCTCGTAGCCAGCGCCCGATATGTGGAATATGTATTTCCCAGCCGGAATATTAAACTCCGCAAAACCATTATCGTTTGCCACGATAGAAAGTTTCAAAGCTTTTACAGTGATTGTGCCCGCTGGCACGGCCGATTTATTTTTTGCATCTTCCAGGTGAACAGTAACGCTGTTTTGGGCAACGGCAAAAAAAGGAAACAGGCACAAGATTAATAGCCAGGTCTGCTTGTAAAGCTTATTTTTAGTTTTCACGGGTTACCTTTTTTTGAGTCGCCAAAGGTACTTGCTCCGGCAGATATAATTCTATTTGTTTAATAGAAACGCGTGTCTTTTCGGTAACCCGGGATTTAAAAGTATCTTCGAATGCAGGCCGTTCGCAAAGGTTACAGTCCGCTTGAGTAACCAGGCATGCCAAATTTAATATGAACGAGCAGTTTGATATCAGGCTGGTCTACCAGGGAAAAGAATGCATTTTTAATGCTGCACTATTAACAACTGCATACTCCTATCGTATTAAGGTTCGGGTAGACGAGCTGGATATTTTTTATGAGCCAGATGAAGAACAAAACTTTCGGGCAATTGTGAACTATGAAGATAGTAACAACACAAAATTTCCAGATAAAGCACTCCTCGGGGAAATTTCAAATGCATTAATTTTGCTTTTCAAAGATTAAGCATTTGCCCGCATTACAACCAATCAGTTTATCGACGCTTACTGGAACAATTTCGAAAGTAATTGATGCAAATTTTTATAACCGGACATACTGGGTAACGGCAGAGATTATCAATCTGCGCTTTTACCCACAGAAAGGATATTATTTTCTTGACCTCATCGAAAAAGATGCTGGTACTAACTCAATAATTACAAGTATCAAGGCTAGTGCATGGAGCCAGGCAGTAAAACGGATCGTATATTTTGAAAAGGTTACGGGCCGCAAATTCGATAACAACATTACAGTGCTGTTGCTGGTAGGGGTTGAATATCATATTAGCTACGGGCTGAAATTAAACATCCTTGATGTTGACCCTGCTTTCACCATAGGCCAACT